>JBQCDO010000221.1:0-11214 GCA_051961195.1 Nitrososphaeraceae archaeon
GTATCATACACATTGGCCGGAGCAGCAATAACAACAACAGATAATGGAATTACCTTGTCCATCAGTTATTAATACACGATGACGTTTTGTTCCTAACTATCTTACCACTGTCTGCAGGAAAGTCCAATCAGTCATTTCTGCCTAGAGATGTCGTTATCACATACTAATACTATCAAGTGATTTGCCATCTCCATTGAATTCCTACTTTAGCATTATACACTTTTTTAGCAAGCCTAGTCCATAATCTCAAATATCTTATATTGATCATTGCTGAAATCTTCTATGACACATCGAACCTGAACCATACCCCTTTGGCAACATCTATTATCTTCTATTGATATTGATATCGAGTTCTTAAGACATTCCAAAAATATATGCAATGCCATCTAATACCTTCCTAAATGATACTACCGCTGTAAGTCAGATGGAATTATCTGGTTTTTCTATTGAAAGATATCAACAACCTGGCCTCATCCCCATAACGCATCAGAGATTCTTTTGAGAGTTAGAAGATACTTGACTTTATCATAAGCCACACTTATGAACAAAACCCTCATAAGCTATACTCTATCTATTTTTGTGATAGATCTAAATCAAATTCTCGTTCGAATGCTTGGCAAACCGATTAAACAAATGAAGGCGTATAGACACCTAATGTCAAAGCTAATATCCCACCAGTGTTTTTGCAAGAATACCGGACGATACAGGACCAATGCCTCCGAAACAGCCCAACGGATGTGCAGAAAGTTCATGGCCATCTTTGAAAAACATCAAAAACAGAAAATTGCTAGCATGTTTTGAAGTCCCATATTAAGTAAGCTAAAATATGAATTAGTGTAATTAAGGATGTTTTGTTTAATCGCCCTAGCAGATTTGAATGGAGTCTCGAGTATGAAGACGCCCTTTACAAGATTTATGATTCAGCAAAGCGTCTTGCAGGTTATTTTTTTCCTGATTATAGTAGTACAGATCAGAATAAAGATGAGCTCACCAGCAACAGTGAGCTCCTCCGCGGATTGGATGAAGATAGTGCCCTTAGGTTGATGAACAAGAAGCATAAACAGGTTCAGGGGGGTAGTATGATGCTTCCTATGCTAAAACTCGAATTGCTCGATAACCAGAGCGGAATTACAATTAATGATGTCGTCGATAGTTTGGATAGGAATACCAGAACCGCTGGTATCTGGAGGACTTGGTTATCCCGAAATAGTGCTATTTTGGGGATTGTTGGCAGTCTAGTGTATACTGCACGCGAAGATAGAAACATGCTTTCAATAGTTCTGATCATTAGAGATCGGATAATTTTGGGAGAAAAAGAAACAATGAAATCACTTGCTCCTATATTGAATAAACTCCACGAAGATGGGCTATTATGAGCCTACGCCATTGGTCAGCAATTTCAATGTAGCACAGCCAATAAAATACGAAAACGAAAGAAATTCGACTATGAATTGCTATCAAAGGTTGACGAGTGTCGAACAGACACTTGTTCCGATGCAAGAAACGAACCAAAGACAAATGAAAAAATGTCAGGTTCAAAGTAACAAGAAGTAGATAAGAGGGAAACAAGTCTGAGTTTATCACGTCCGATTGAGGGATTTATCATGGAGTCTAATACCGTATTTTTATCACAAACCTTCTTATAGATCCTTTGGATGGAATCTTGATGTTCACAATCTTGATTTTCGCCCTAGTTAATTTTAGATTACTAAGCTGCCAACTATATTAATTATTATATACGACTACTGTGAATAGGATCTATGGTCACTAATTGTTTTGAATCTTCTTGCCGTTTACATTTATGCCGTACCTTTTACCTGAAGAGGGAAGTATATGATAATCGCTGATGCCTTCAAATTGTCGTCAAGTATATTTCCTATAGGCCTGCCCACCGACGTCAATAAGGTAATCGTTACAGAGAAGCAAACTGCGCATTTGATTGGTTGTATTTCAAGGTCTCATAGCACTCGTGTAGGTAGTAGTTCGAACTATAATTTAGAAGGCTTCAATCAATCACTTGATGAAATAAGGGATATTTCGAGTCGTGATAATGCTGGCGAAGCAAAGAATGCCATTCAGTCTGACTTTTTAAATGTACGCTCTGGATATCAGTCGTTCAAGAGGATCCTTATTGTAGACGACGAACCAGATATTATTTTTACGCTAAAATCAGTCTTCGAAGGCCACCCTACTAGGTTCCAGATAGCGTCATACGCTAGCTCTGTAGAAGCGCTTTCGACGTTTAAGCCTAATTATTATGATCTGGCGTTAATTGATATCAATATGCCGGTCATGAATGGATTTCAGCTGTGCGAGAAATTGGTAGAATTGGACGCTAACATTAAGGTGTGCTTTTTGTCCGGCGGGGAAATGAACCAGGAGGCTATCCGGGAGATATATCCGAGAATTAGTTTCGGATGCTTCATAAAAAAGCCTGTTGGAGCAAACGAGCTGATTGAGAGAGTGAATTCACAATTAGAATGAACCTGTGATGTGGGATATTTTATTGCTCATTAAGAAGCGGATCAGTTATATTCAATTCGGACAATTCCGATCAATAGAAAGAATATTCTTTACTTTTTTAATTAATACATTATTTTCAATCGGAATTTTTATGAAACAATCTTCGGTCGTTATCTCCGGAAACGACGCTGCTTTTTTGAATTGTTCATAATTAATTTCCCCTGCCGTTAAAAAGCATACTTTCACCTCCTTATCAAATTGTCTTAGCCTTTCGTAGAGTTCAAATCCATTCATTTTTGGCATCAGTATATCGACGATTAATAGATCATAGAAACCATCTTCAAATTTCATAATAGCAATGTCTGGATCGGTAAATGCTTCAACGTTGTAACCCTCGTCGCATAATAGCATTGTAAAAAGAAGATTGATGTCATCTTCGTCGTCAACAATCATAATATTCTGACGTTTTGCGGAACTGTTGTTACCTTCCGCTTTTATTTTTTTTTGATATCCTTCTTTGCTTTTCAATTGGCTCTCGCATGATATAATAGATTTTTGCTGAAATATTATTGGAATTTTCATATTGGAAATATCGGAATCTCTTAGTGATATGGATCGGTGACACGCTGAAGGTGGAGGGGTACGGACATTCGTACTGTCAGATGGATAGCTGAGTCTGGCGAATCTAAGCATCGAAGTTCTATCCATACGTTAAGATGATAAGCAGTGCTTTTAGAACATTAGTAAAAAGTACATATTATTACTCAGTATTAGAGCTAAACTTTGTACTCGGCATTACGAAAGATTCCATATATATGGGCTTGTCCTAAATTCCCCAGCTCATCTTACGCATAGGTGTTACCAAAACAAATGGCGCTTCTCCTTCGTTCCACGGTTCACGCCGTACCCATTCAAATTTCTTGTAGAATTTGCCATATAATCCTTCAAATTCGACGCCATTTTTTACTATCTCAGCATCGCCCTCAATGACAACCGCTCTGTTAATCGTTGAGGAGTCGTAGGTATCGATAACAATAGCTACATTCTTATTTTTTACAATGTTCTTGTATTTTCTTGTATCATAATCTGTCGCAAAAGCCAGTTTACCTTTTACAAAGATGTACGATACAGGAGTAACGTGAGGAAAATTATTGTTAGCCGTAGCTAGTCTACAAACCTCCTGAGCTATTAGAAAATTTATTTCATCATTAGTAAAATTGACTGTCAAATCACGGTTGGTATCACTATGACTATCACTGATATAATTCATTCTGCAGTAACACGCTAAACTAAAGTCATCTTATTACCGTTTTTGTTTTAGCTAATTTATAAATGCCATATTACACTAGGATATCCTATTCAGCCATAGCAGAGCTAATTTGACAGCACATCGTAAATTTTCGGTAGTGAGACGTCGTACCTGTAGCTAATGTTGGAGTGGCCATCATCAAATTCTTCATATAAGTGATTGATCTTCAGTCGTTGTAATTTAGAATGCAGGACCCTTGCTCCCCAAATCAAATTATACTCGTCCCTGTTTCCGCAATCAATGTAGATGAGCTTTAGTTTTCTCAGGTTTGTTTGGTATTTATAAACAAGTCTTATAGGATCCCATGCCAGCCAACGATTCCATACATTTTCTGATATTTCTCCGGTCTGATGATCAAATGGGAGATCGATTCCTAGTTCTTTTTCTTCAGGATTCGGCGAGTAATGGGCTGCCATTGCCAGAATATTCAACGCGGCCGCATCATCTTTCTGATGCTTATTTTGTTTTTTCAAGAAGTTTTCTAGCCAATATTTGGGACCTCCGCTTTTTCTAAATGAATCTAGAGCTTTTGGAAAATCCGGAAGATAACAATATTCGAATGCCGCATCACCTGAGTGATCAGCGAATCCCGTAAATACTGTTGGGTTTCGGCTGGCAAGTACAAACGATCCATACCCGCCGGAGGATTTGCCCCAAACTGCTCGTGATGAGACATTATACTCGCTATCAATAAATGGGATTATCTCGCTAATGATATAGTCTTCATATTTGCCCGTCGCCTCTGAGTTAATATACTGGTTTCCGCCAAATTTTGTGTAGCAATCTACCAAAACCAACACCAGTGGTCCACATATCTTGGATGAAATAAGACGGTTCATCCTGTCTTCTAGATTCTCACTTAAAGGGTCGATATTCAAGAAGGTTCTTCCTAGACCACCAAATCCCGCCAAGCCAAATGCAGTTACATAGCCTTTCGAGTTGCTTCGCTTATATCCGGGTGGTAAATACACAATTATGTCTCTTTCAAACGGATCGCCAAGTGGATTAGTCCGAAGGACGTGGCTTTGAAATCTGTGCGTTAATATGATACCCTTCTGCATAGGTTACAATTGCGATCTAATGCATCTAAATTTATCGAATGTATTCCTGACTTAGGTTCGTATGAGGTAGTAGTGTTACATCTAGATGGGGATCCGTAGGTTATCTCTTCAAACGATGAAACCTCTAATGGTCGAACTTCCACTTGATCTGCAATCAGTGATGCAATATAGCAGGACTTAAGATTGATGATTAAAAAAAACAAGGGTTTAAATCGTAACATAATATATTAATATTGTTGTTACAAGCTTGGCAGTTATAGATCCATCAATTGCGATATTTGCTATCGTTCTATTGATTATTTGTGCGGTTGTGTTCCGCTCAATATACCGTCGTAGGAGACTGAATATTCCAACTCGAGAAGTACCTTACGGTTATGCGAATTCCGCAGGCTCCAGAGGGTTGTACCAGTTAACTCATAATAGATTTAAGATTATAGCGGCAGCAGCCACATTAATTGTTGTGATCATATTCTTGTCTGAATCTGTAGTCATAGTGCAGGCAGGACATAGAGGAGTTATTCTTAATTTGGGTGCGGTCGAGAATAGGGTTTTGGGAGAGGGCATTCATTTTATAGTTCCATTTGCTGAACAGGTTATACAGTTAGAAGTACGTACTCTGAAATATCAAGCGGAAGCCTCGGCCGCATCTAATGACCTACAGCAGGTGCAGACAGTTATAGCACTTAATTATCATCTGAATCCGAGTGACGCGAATGCGATATACCAACAATTAGGTTCGGACTATGCTGATAGAATTATTGCACCGACAATTCAGGAAGCGGTCAAAGCTAGTGTTGCAAAGTTTGATGCTGAGGAGCTAATCACAAAACGCGAAATTGCGAAAGGAGTCATTGCCGAGGCGATAAGAAATACGCTCTCCGCACGGGACATAATCGTTGAGACAGTCTTTATAACTGACTTTCAATTTTCAGAAGCCTTCGCTAACCAGATAGAGTCAAAAGTAGTAGCGTTCCAGAAATATTTGACTGAACAGAATAACCTGAAAGCCATAACCGTTGTTGCAAATCAGACAGTAGTTCAAGCTCAGGCGCTAGCCAAGGCAAATGTAGCTAAGGCAGGAGGAGAATCACAAGCAATCAAAATTATCACATCACAGTTAAGACAAGATCCTCAGTATCTTCAATGGCAGGCAATTAATAAGTGGAATGGACAGATGCCGTACTCCTTTGGCGGCGGGGGTACGCTACCTTTCTTCCAGATGCCGGTTCAGACCGGATCAACAGCAGCATCACTATCGATAGCTAGATCCAATCCGGGGTCTCATTCAGAGATGACGGTCCCAGCGAAAGGTAATCTTACACGTTAGCTAACTTCATTGGGTAAAAGACTTTCAATTTATGGTTCTCATTAGTATACGGATGCATTATTTAGCTGGCGATACAGGACAGACTATCCTTGATACGATTTAAATCGTCGTATTGTTTCCCGAAAGCTTACAGGTCCTCAATTATTCCATTTGATGAAGTGTAAAATGCATTTTAATAAGATCGCGGTTCGCTACAGAACACATGTTGCTTAAATAACGTCTGCATTATTCGGCATAATGCGCTACGAGTCCACTGAATAGTATTAGAATTCAATGGAATTTCCATAGACACTATGTAAGCGCTCGTAAATACCTGCGCAGTCGACAGAATCGAATTCAACAAATTTTCCACTTATATTCCTAGTCAGAACTTTTGTGCTATCAGTAATGCTTTTACCACACATAGTGCAAACTGCACTCTGTTTAGTCATAGCAGTGTACCAAAGAGGGTCCGTGCTTACAGATATACCTTACCAATAGTGACACTGAAAGACGTAGGTTTGTTATGATATTAATAGATATGCTAGATTCTTCCATATTTTTGTACCATATTTATAATTTGATATAATTTTTCAGATACATTAGTATAACCACTCAAGTGAAGGCTTTATTCTATGCCGGTAGGCACAACAAAAAGACTTTGCTTCAATAGATACAAAAGCTAGTTGATAGTATTCGTAGCCTCAGTTCGGTATTGGAGATAAGCTGGATTGACTGGTAGGAATACGCAGTACTAATAAAATAGGATGCAGTCTTGAAAAATCGAGAACAACATTAACACGATCTGAAAATCAATATAATTCCATGGAAACATTCAACAAATAGTCATTCTCTAAACTCAACCGCACTCTCAGGCTGTTAGCCCAAGCAAATAAGGTCTATGATAAAGTTATGATGGCAAAAATCAGCGACCAATTGTTACCTCTCTAAATCTCGAAATAAATGAAACTAAACTCAGAAATAGAAATAAGTAGCACAAATAATTCAATCAATACTTAGAACAAACAGATAAATCTACAAAGTTAAGTTCAGCGTGCTGCTCAGTCGATTTGTTGAGAATTTCCAGTAAAAAGACATGTCCAGCATAGCAACCAAGGGCATCGATTATATCGCCACGACAGGGTTCTTATGTTCCCATTTGATTTGAATCATTAATTGTCTGACTTTCTAGATAGATTCCAGATCGAGGAATAATTAGTAAAATTCTGACCCAATAAAACGGAGATATTTCTAATCAGATTCACAATTTCCATGTTTACTATTCAGCCATTACGAATTTCATTCTGTCTTGTACGCCTTAAGTTCATATCCATATGTTTAATCTAAAGAACGACATAGAAAAGTAAAAATCTTCCTGTGAAGATCACAGATTAAGATCATGCCAATTACAGATCCTACAAAAAAACAGATAGCACAACAACGGAGACTATTCTTTAAAATATGCTTCAAATGCGGCGGAAGAAACCCTATTTCGGCTCTGAGATGTAGAAAATGTCGAGGAACACGCTTAAGGTTGAAAAACAGATCGCTGGGTGCAAAAAAGTGAGTGTCGAGTCACTCTTGCTACTTGTATCCTATTCAATTATCTAGCCTATTTTGGGTTTCGCTCCTGATACTATCAAGTAGTTGTTCCCAAACTGGTATAATATGAACATTCACCAGAGCCAATTGTGAACTTACGAAGACCTCAGTCAAAATTGAAAAACTTAATATCCTTCCAATATGAAAGCATATGGTTAGAGCGTCTAGAGTTTTAATAATGAAGTATCCAAAGATAGTACTAACAGCAGACAGAACATTAATGTCACCCTATAGGGGAATTTCGCTAGCTTCATTTTTCGGCTGTGCGCCAGCCTTAGATATAAATAGAGATCATAGAACATTTTGGTATAAAGTACTAGGTCAGCAAGTGACCCCGAGGTTGCTTTTCGATTTTATATGTAATCCTATCGAGCATAAAAATGGAATTGCTGCTTATGCCCCATATGGATTAAGGAAGGTGGAGTCGGCTCTTCTTAGGGATGGGTATAAACCAGAAGATGTCGTAGTTGCTCACCCTGAGCATATTGAGAGGTTCATAGGACCGGAAACTGAGGTAGTCGGAACATATGAAATGGATCCACTTGGCATGGGTCCGGTTACTATGACATTTACATATGGTAGAAAACACATGTCTTACGACGAATTCTATTGTAGAGAGCTTCATTTGAGAATCAAAGCAGCCAAAGAGAAAAATGGTAGTAAGGCAAAAGTGATTGCTGGCGCATCGGGAACTTGGCAGTATAATTATGATCCAGCGAAGATTGAAGAATATGATATATACGGCATAGTAGAAGGTGATATGGGTGGAATAGGTCCTGAACTAGATGGGCCAGGCGCCAGATTTTTTGATGCAGTAATTAACGGTGAATTGGAGAATTCGAACCCATTTAAGAAATCTGAATTTAAAGTGGAGATCAAAGAATTTGCAAGAGGTGATGAATCGAGACATTATGGGAGATTCATTCATTACGGTGACGAACCGAAGATGGACCAGATACCTACCATAGTAAATCCAAGCATGCACGGTATGGTTGAAGTGATGAGAGGCTGCGGAAGAGGGTGTAAATTTTGTGACGTAACGTTGAGACCCCTGAGATATTATCCAGTTGAGAAGGTTCAAAAGGAAATCGAAATAAATATGAAATACGGGGGTATTAAGAGTGCTTGGATTCAGAGCGATGACATATTTGTTTATGGACTTAATCCAAGGACTACAAAGAACATGCAGCCTAATAGAGAAGCATTGGAGGACCTATTTAGGGGCATTATGGACACAGGCATAGAACATACAAATCCCACACATGGTACTTTAGCTGGGGCAATCGCCGATGAAAGACTGATCCCAAATATTTCTAAAATCATTAGAGCTGGACCGGATAACCATATCGGAATTCAGTGCGGTTTTGAAACTGGAAGCATTAGGCTTATTGGCAAGTATGCCGATAGAAAACTAGCTCCGTTCAGACCAGAAGAATGGCACTGGGTAGTCAAGACTGGAATTAAAACGTTTAATGATAATTATTGGGTGCCTGCTTTCACGCTTATTATGGGTCTTGATAACGACGAAACCGCGGAAGATAGTTGGGAGACTATACGTCTCATTCACGATCTTGAGATTGAACAGCCAGATTCAAAATTTACAGTCACCCCTTTGACATTCGTACCCATTGGACTGCTCGAAAAGTCCGAATTCTTTGATATAGGTAATACAATGGATCCAGGAAAACTAGGTGTTATGTATAAGACCTGGCAGCACAACTTCAAATATGGAATTCAAAGGTTTATGCGTAAGATTGGACGGCAGAATGCTGTTAAGAACCTATTTTTTGCCGGATTGGCAAGAAGCCTAGGTGGAGTTCCTTTAACTGCAATGGAAAGATTTGCAAGAAGATTGGGCCCAGAGCACGAAAGAGCAATTGAGAAGATAAAAATAAGTTATTGGTAAGCAGTTTGACTCTACCCTTTTCTAATATATCTCGAACCAGATAGTGGGTAGCGGGTAGCAATCGATAATATATATATTTTATATTTGGCCCATGCGTACCAGTATAGATGTATAAGGAGTAAATTTAGAAATGGGAATATTTGAACCCTCTATTCTGTTGGCGGTTTTCCCTTACTTGTTCATAGGTATATTCCCAGTCTTCGGTTTACTTGTAGTTACAAAATTACTGATAGGCGATAGGCAAATTAAGAAGCAATCACCTGGCAAAAACACAGGTCAATCACATTAAAACAACATAATGTGTTGGCTTGGAGATTGATTTTTTTAAGGCCAAGATGTTGGTCCGGGCCTGAATGAGTGGCCAGTCGTTATGGAACCAAACTCATGGAAATTAACTTTTTCCATGATCTATTTTCAAATACATTCGGGTCATGTCCTTTCATGTTCACTTTCATAGACGCTCGCTTAGTTAAGTATAGCGAGAATGAAGCTATTGATCGCCAAAATCTGTCGTGGTGTGCCGAAAGGAAAGAATTAAGTGCCCACCGAACTGCCTTATACGCCTTTGGATAGTGATTTAGGGAGTAATCAAGCAAGGATTCTTTTGAGCTAGCCAGAACATACCGAGCATGTTCATAGAGCTCCTCTTTGGTTGCATATTTGGCGCGTGCATCTCTAAATCGGCCCTTGCGCATTCCAGCCAGAACAGAATCGATATTATTATCAGATTCAATTATGTTAATGCATCGTCCTATAGTGGAAGCGACATGCGAATCGCTGCCCGATATGGATATAATATTATTGTCCTTTGAAAATTTTTCGGCCACGATGTTGGAAAAAATATCAACATTATTACTGTTAAACGACTCGATCAAATCGCACATCCTGGCCCTGTCGCGTATACCGTTCGATACTGCAAAGGGGTGAGCTGCACATGAGATTGCGCCTTGTGATTTAATTTCATCCAATGTTTCTTCAAGGCTCATTCCGCTTTTTATTTCCCTGTTGATACCGTATGCTAAGACATGTCCTAGGTTATTTAGAGTAACTTCTTGTGCGGGATAAACCCTAATTCCGTTAAACTTGTCGTGATTCTGTTGATATTCCAACATTTGACTGTAACCATCAAGTGTATTATGATTTGTAACGAACAACACATTTATCCCCTGGGCTAAAACGCATTCAAGTTGTTCCTGAATACTGACGCCACAATCAAAAGGGATCCTGTCCGAATTGTTTCTATAATTCGAATATATATTATGACAATGAAGTTCTGCCTTCAATATCTGAGCCGTAATTAATAACCTAAAAAATGAGCATGACCAGCCAAATATATATATATCTGACAAATTAGAACTAATAATACAGCGTGGTTTAAATAAACTGTACAACCACAGTGAATTCCGCGCAACTGGGTCCTAGTTTATCACCCTCTAGAGATATAAACTTTTTAGAACGACAAGATATCCTTGCCGGTTAAGTTCCTTCTGTACGAGATTTAGAAACAGTTTTGTTGCTGTACCCATAAGTAAGAGTTGTCTTGGTTCCGCTTTTTGACTTTTTAAGG
>JBQCDO010000222.1:0-2242 GCA_051961195.1 Nitrososphaeraceae archaeon
TGTAACAGAGTTTGAAAAGATTAAGCGAATTTCAATGCTTTTAGATGATAATTATCTACTGGTGGTAACAGCTGAAGTTAATGTAAATCACGATGACTTGATAAAAAAGATTCTTAATCTAACTCAATCGTAACAAAACACAGTAAATAAAAGTATTGTTCTATTGAATTGAGAAAGCCCTAGTACTACATTAATAAACATATCAAGTTTGGGCTATCATAATGAACCTCTGTTAGTATGCATAATCAAGATTCCGTAGAGGACAATCATCAGAATGTTCATGGGATGGTCCTCTAGCTGTTATGTTCCCAGTATAATCACCTGCAATTTCCAAGACATCATTAGAATCTGAAATTTCTTTGAGCATTTCCAAGGTCAATTTCTGATTTGTAACAAACAGCGTCCCATTCTCATAGACTCCAGGGACCATTCCTGTTTTCTCAAAGATGTATTTCTTTGCTGCCTCAGGATTTACTTCTCTCTTTGTAAAGACCTCAACCATATAGATTGGAGCAGCATCAGGATTCTTTTGCAATCTTCTCAGCAAATCATGAATCAAAGAAGGATCTGATTTTGGAAAATAAGCGTGGTATAGCGTTTCTAATCCTGCATAAACTCTCTTGATTTCCTTAATTTGATTTTCTGATTCTGACATAGTTGTCAATCACTCACACATCCAGACCAGAAATAGGTCATGATAGAACATTGCCAACTTCTCCCCTCACATATAACAAAACCCTTACTTAAAAAATTTCAGATAATTAATTGCAAATGAGACCAAGGAGTCGGTAATAAGTTCATAATATAACTTACATCATGATAGCCGAAATACTTTCTCAGAGCCAGGCCCTTGAATTTGGTACAAACTCGAGTTGTTAGCTTGCTAATCTTTTCATTATTGAGGTTATCAAAAAACTCTCCTACTTGTTCAAGATTATTATCTATCCTTGAATTTTCCTAATACCTTACATTTTTCGTTCATCACGGCTTGACCAATAAAGGCTGAAATTTAAATTAAACTCATAGTCATACTTTCGTATTGTCATCTGAAATGAAGTATATATCACTTGATTTGCATGCTAAAGGTGAAGGTATTGCATACATAAAGATCAACAGGCCAGAAGTACTGAATTCTCTGAATAAAGAATCTATGTCAGAATTATCTACAGCAATTGATATTGTTGGTGCTGACGATAAGATAAAGGTTATAATTATAACCGGTACAGGGGAAAGATCTTTTTGTGCAGGAGCAGACATCAAATATGTAGTAAATATTGATCCTATTGAGGCGGAAAGATATGCAACTTTTATTCATGTCTTGCTTAATAAAATAGAAAATTTAGAAAAACCAGTTATTGCTGCGGTTAATGGTTATGCTTTAGGAGGTGGTTGCGAACTCGCACTAGCATGTGATATTAGAATAGCATCAAGCAATGCAAAGATAGGCCAGACAGAAGTTACAGTTGGTATTCCACCAGGATGGGGAGGGACTCAAAGACTCCTAAGAATTGTAGGTCCAGCAAAAGCAAAGGAGCTCATCTATACAGGAAAAATGATTACAGCAGAAGAAGCAGAAAGAATTGGGCTTGTCAATAGAGTAATTAGTTTGAGTATTGAAGATAGGAGGTCATTACCATCTCAGCGTACGACTGATACTACAGTTTCTACGACACAATCTTCTATGAGTTCCCAAGAAGAGCTGCAACAGGGAGTCAATGAACTTGCTAAAGTCCTGAACAAAAAGTTGATGGATGAATGTGTTTCCTTTGCAAAAGAGATTGCAAATAATAGTTTTGTTGCTGTCAAAACTAGTAAAATGTTAATCAACAAAGGAATGGATGCGGACATTGACACAGGATTACAATCAGAAATTTATGGCTGGGCTTTATGTTTTGCACACGAAGATAGACAAAAAATGATGTCTGCATTTTTAAAGAAAGCCAAGAAGAAGTAGCAAATACATACATCTAAAGAATGGTTTTGCTAACGTTCCTAGATATAATAATAAATTTGAGGCGATGTATTTATTCGAAAACGATGAATCCAATGTTAGACTAAATTTAGACTAAAAGACTTAGTTTAATTATCTGTAAAGTACAAACATTATATTAATGAGAAAGGAACAAGATATGAGTTTTGATGATAGCAATAACAGACTATTCCTAGTTAATCAGCTATGAGGTTTCATATTTGACATCAGAAATAGAAATCAAGAAATTGAAACGAAAAGATGGTAATAATA
>JBQCDO010000223.1:0-7434 GCA_051961195.1 Nitrososphaeraceae archaeon
CTGGAATTGATGGAATCGTCCCAGTGGATGTATATGTTCCTGGCTGTCCTCCTAGACCAGAAACATTGATTCAAGGCACAATGCTGCTACAGGAAAAAATAAAAAGGTCGAAGATAGGATAACATGAACAAAGTGTTACAGTGAATGTTACAATGCATGTTACACCTGTATAGAGAGCCATCAAATATTATACAGATTAATAAGAATGTAAATGTCTTACTACATAGCAGTTTTTTAGTCAGTCTAGCACGCAATTGTAAATGTCTTTTTTCCGAGGATCGAACAGGTAGTATTTAAAAATTGCTTACGGTTTCTTCCATATTATTCTTACTATTAATAAGTGTAGAGAACAACTGTCACTGCTTGGTCAGTACATGTTTAAGATAATTGTAATACAACAATAGATAGGTAAGTGGGTAATGATGCTTTTATTTACTAAGTAATCCATGTTATAGTTAGTACCTTATGGGTCCAAGACAATGTAACGGTTTATGTAGGAGCGAATGCTTCTCAATCAAGTTACTACAAAACAAAGAGAACTATACATTCTGGCGCAGTAGCATGAATAAACTATATACAGTCAAATCAAGGATGAAATCAAGCCTAGCCAAACGTTATACGATTAAACACAAAGATCTTGGCCTGAAGCGCTGTAGGATATGTGAATTTATCACTGCTACCAAAACCGACATATTACGCTGCCCTTGCTGTAATTCGATACTAACTCAAGCAATCAGGGATATTAAAGCAAGTACAGTAAAACAAGTGCTTATAGTGTAACTATTAGTATATTGAGAACAGATACATTTGTACGAACTTTGCTGTTTGTAATAGATTGGTGTCTACTGCATAAAAAGATAACGTATCTAAGAAATTTAGAAATTGGGTTTTTCTCTTGGACTAAAGTCTGTACTCATGTTACCTTAGATTATGAGATATCAGTAATAGAGACGAGGACTAGATGATTACTATACTTATTCAATATGACAGAACATGGATAGCACAATATCCTCCTTTACACAGATCTATGTTCGCCCATAGAGAGTTATTCTAATTATTGTGAGGTGTCATTTGAGGATAATGGGATAGTATTGTACGCTTACTATGAAACTGAGGATAAGATTAGATAAACTCTAATGATAACCGGTATAGGTATAGAAAGCATGAATATAAAGATCCTACTGAATTTGATATTCATCTTCAAACAAATAATGACTGAAGACTGATTGGAAGTTGAGAGCCACGTATACACAGATAAATAATTATGTTCTAGTTATTTGTGGTTAAATAATTGAATATGGATTACACATAAATCATATTCTATCAGTATAATGATGTTATAAACCAATAGGTCTATTGTAAAGAATAATGACCTTACTATAACTGTTTTTAGTCTTATTGTCTTGAATACAGACACCCACTATGGATACAAAACATCAAACAACAGGATTAGAAAATACGACATTTAATATACTAATAGCTCTTGGTAAAGAGGCTCAGTTTCTCTACTCTACTGTAGATACCTACAAGTCTGATGCAGAAAAAGAAAACAGATCGGATCTTGTAGATATGTGGAACACGATAAAGCAAGATCGGACTAGACATTTGCAGATGTTGCGAGAGGCATTAGCAAAAGAAGCAAAACAAGAGAAATTGACGCAGTAAACATAAAATACCATCACTTATTTATTGAGAGTAAAATTGGGGTATGTATTGTCCGAGATTGATTATCATAAGATATATCTTTAGTCCTTACTACCGTAAGTCAATTAAAACTATCAACTAGAATTAACCATTAATTTGTGACTCTTACCAATATTAAAGAGGTATGGTACATCCTTCTCCTATACGTTTATTTTCTAACTTGTATTAGGTGGATTAGCCAGTGATCAGCTAACATAGTTTACAGCATTATTATTAGGACTTAGCTCAATCACGCTATTCATTTTCCTCACTATTTCATCCAGGCTGTCTTGACTGGATCACAATTAATGCAGGGCTATATTTTTAATATCAAGGTTGGTATGTGTATACTTTGCTCTTAATGAGATGGACTGTAGGCAAATTTAGCGTAATTAGAATCAGTTTCTATAACATTAATGGAGGAGAACAAAAAAATAGTAATCATGATATTATTATCATTTTGTATATACTACAAGTAATTTATATAATATTGTATACTTAGGGAAGTGAGAGGACAGTGCAATATGCTATTAGCATTGATAATGTAATTTGGCTATAAGAATTGGTATTATGGCATCTCAGGAACAAGTGAATGCAATTGATCTGTTATCTGATGTCATAACAATGGAAGAAGGCGGTTTAGAAAGATGTTGGGTTAGTGACCATTATATGCCTTGGTGGCATGATGGAGGGTTTGCCGGCGCCACTTGGCCATGGTTAGGAGCAGCGCTAGCCAAGACGAATAAGATACATGTTGGAACTTCCGTAACAGCACCAATACTAAGATATCATCCTGCAATTGTAGCTCAAGCATTTTCTACGTTAGGATACATGTTTCCAAATAGGGTGTTTTTAACTGTTGGAACAGGAGAAGCAGTAAATGAAATTCCCTCTGGAAACAATTGGCCATCAAATATGGAAAGATTCGAAAGATTAAAGGAAGCAATAGCTCTTATTAAAAAGCTATGGACAGAAGAATGGGTTAATTTTTATGGCAAGTACTATTGGGTTAAGAATTCTAATCTCTATACCAAGCCTCAGAAGCCAATTCCCTTGTTTGTGGCAGCCATGAAACCACAGTCAGCTATGCTGGCTGGTGAAGAAGGTGATGGGCTAGTAACAAATGAGCTTGATTTGAAAAATCTAAAGAATAAAGTCTTACCAGCATTCAGAAAAGGCGCAGAGAAATCCGAAAAAGATTATAATTTATTAACAAAAGCAGTATTTATACCGGCCTCATATGACCAAGATAAAGAGAAGGCGATCAAGTCAATTGCCTTTTGGAAAGGTGCAATGATAAAGGCATTTTTCGAAGTAGATGTCCATGACCCCAGAGAAATACAGGAAAATGGTCAGGTAGTAGGGGATGATACAATGCAGCAAATGGCATTTGTCGTATCAAATGCAGAAGAAGGTATAAAGAAAATAAAACAATATACTGAGATAGGATTTACTGATATAGTATTAATTAACTCCAGCCCTGACAGAAACAATTTGGTAAGGCTGCTTTCAAAAGAGGTAATTCCCCAAGTTAGGGGTTAGAAAGTAGGGTAGTTACGGAATTATAGATTATAGTTAGCTGAAAAAATGGAGGATGAGGAGGAGTAACAAGCTCAAAATGATAAAAACAAGCAATAGTAAAGAGCTTTCAAGTGCATTTATTATTCCATATCATACAAATGGATATGATGATCAACATGGCGGAAAAAAGCTAGTAATTGCTGATACAATCGAAGGATTGTTTTTACAAACTGATGAAGACTGGAGTGCAATTATTGTAGTCGATATGCATCTTAGTAAAGAAAGCCACGATTACTTGATGAAATTAAAGCAAAATTACTATCCAAAGATTGACATCATTTTTTTGGAGCGAAATGTGGGTCCTGGAGTAAGTAGAAATGTAGGGATTCTCGCAGCATTAGAACGTAATCATAGTATAATACTTTTTAATGATTCAGATGACATATCTCACCCAAAGCGGCTGGAAGTGGTCAAGAAAATATTTTTAGAACAGCCTCAAATCGATGTAGTATATTCTACCTTTGAAGTAATAGATGAGAATAATAGATTAACACCTGCTGAAAAAATTTCTTCACCAATTTTAGAAATATTGGAATCTCATATGCAGAACCCCTTGGAAGGCAATAACATCTGGATAAAAATGGGAACAGAAACTGGGATTACTAATATAACCTCCTCTACAGCTGTACGTACAAAATTTGCATATCAATGCCCTTTCCCGGATGAGAAAGCGTCAGAAGACTTTCATTCTTGGATGAGAATGTCAGCTCTTGGAGCCAACTTTAAATATACTTCATCAATCCCGACTAAATATAGAATACCAAGTTTTATGAAATATCAAGCTTCAAGAACCAGAATAGGTCAGAGCAATTTTAATCAAATAAAAGCAAGAGTTGATACTGATGGGTTTTCCAAGGCAATTGAAATTGCGCTTGCAAGAGATATCTTAAAGCCTGAGGAAATACCAACGATTAAAGCAAAATTCTATAAAAGATTGGCCCGATCTATGAAGCGAGAAGTGGAAAACGAACTAGCTGATGAGCTATTAAATAAAGCAGCGCAACTCGAATACGAAGGCTTTATTTATTGCTGCAATTCTGGCCGTCCGATCGTGGAGAAAATCTAACAATCTTCTGCCTTTCATGAATTTCATTATTATCATAATATATCTTCGTTATTATTATTGGTATCATATATGCTGTCAATAATCCTTTCGCATTTTGTCTTAAAATACTCGGTATTAAAGTTTAGAGGTCTATCCATAGCTTGTGTAGGAACTCTTATTGGGATGAGCTACAATTTAGTAGCTGGATGTTGCTGTTTTGTATTAACCAAGCCGTATTTCAACTTGCTTGTTATTTTTATTTCATCCTCTTGGGTATGTATCGCTAGTAAATGCCTCTTATTACCACGGCCAATATAGTAACAATCTAAAACATTCGATTGGTCTTAAACGTAAGCCCTTTACTTTGGATGTTCATCTTCTGGAACTTGAAAGATCTTAATACTATGTATTTCTTCTATGTAAATCAACTATTTGTATAGTAGTAATTTTCTTTAAGACATATTTAATAATGAATAGCCGCTTAGCCTTTAAGATTTTGAAGATAAAAATTCGATTGTTAATTCAATCCTCTTCTTTACTACCATCGAAAGGTGGGATCATCTTCTATTACTTTATCGAAGATCTGAAGATAATTTTTAGTCATTATTTCATCTGTGAAATGCCTTTCAACCCTGTCTCTACAAGATTCTGGCGAACATTCGTGAATCTTCTCAACATATTCTTCTAACTCTCGTGGAGTTCTAGCTAGAAATCCATTGATTTGGTTTACAATTATATCGTTTAGTCCTCCATTAGCTCGAGCGAGTACCGGTTTACCATAAGCATTAGCTTCTACAGCATATAGTCCAAATGCCTCTATCCAGGTGGGCTTAGGGCAAGCAATAACCGCTTTACATTTCTTAATTAATTCTGCCTTTGTTTTATTGTCTACAAGTCCAATGTACTCTGCCAAACCATTGGAATTTTGGCATTTTTCTCTTATCATTTGTACATATGAAAGATCTCGTACATGTATATCATCACCAGCTATTTTTATAGCATTTCTTGTTCTAATAGCTAAATCAATAGAGTCTTCAATTCCTTTTTCTCTGACTATTCTATTTATCGAGAGAAGGTACCCCCCGTTCTTATTGTTATAATTACTTTTTAGTTCCTCTATCAGAGGTAGAGGAATTCCATGATGAACATACCTAACTGGTTTTTTAAGAATAGACGACATATATTTTGCATGAAGACTAGATAGTCCAATGTACCTAGGATATCGCAACTGTTTAACCGGAACTTTTTGGCGTTCTACGGTACCATGATTAGTATGAATTATTTTCATCTTTGGAAATTTCTTTGCTGACAGATAGGAAAAGCAGTGCCATGTATTATCCCATACTATTCCCTTTCCACTTCCATATTCTTTCTCCAGAACTTCCTTGTACCTGAGATAGTGTGCTTCTTCAGCAGCCATTCCTTCCCAGGAAGGTTTTATCGTTTCTATTATGTGTAGGTTGGATGACAGTTCTTTTACCTTACCTGAAGAACCTCTAGATGATATCAAAGTCACATCATGAGATTTTCTGGCTATATTTTTAGAAACCCACATAACTATGGCTTCCAGACCTCCATTCGATCTTCAAGTTTCGAGATGAAATTAATCGGGAGGTGGAGTAGGTAAATTAGGGCTACTTATAACCAATACTTTCGTTTGCGAACACCAGTCAGTATATGCATTGATGTTTAATAATAATTATATAGACCGCTTATGGTTTATACTTTATTATCCCTCAAATCGAAGATCGTTGAAGATCCATATACTGCATCGCTTATTCATGACTCTCTCATCATCATTAGTAAATATGAATAGCCCCAAATTTGACTAATTAATATAATCTTTTGGTTTTGATTAGATCTTATCGGCTTAGCTTGCAAGCTGGAAATTTGTGACAAGGTTGATATCCATTATACATTATCCATTATGGCTTAATTCACCACGTGGACAGGTGATCTTAACTATACAGACCTTAGCGTGTAATGCTTATCTCTATATACTTTGTGGCCTGATGAAGAAAGAGAAAATACAAATGAAAAAGATGGTGACTGAATTTGGTCTTTTGTAGAATAGGCTGTCTAATATGAAAGCAAATGTTATACATGGAGATTTTAATCCCTGTGGAGGTGCTGAAAGAGTGTCACTTGTGACTATGCAGGCATTATTAGAAATCGGAATTGACTTTGATATTACAACCTTGAAGACCCCTAATATATCAAAATTAGAAAATTCATATGGTAAAAATCTTGTCTCAGTTATGAAAAGCACAAACAAAATAAATGTCATAAATATAATGGAAGAACTTCAACAACGGCGACAACAACATCATAAAGAGTACGATTATGATATTACAATAAATACTAACGGTGATGCAGCTCCTTACTATCATTCATCTTTTTCAAAAGATAATTCTATTACTTACTGTCACTTTCCTAGTACAAAATTTCATATTGAATTTGAAAATATTGATTATCTAAAAACAGATCTTGGTATGACAGAAAGCTCAAATGGTTTTTTAGATAATATGGATTATCAAAATATCAATAATTCCAAGGATTTAGAAACTAAGGTTCTGGTTCGCAGAAAAAATGAATGTTTTAAAATAATAAACTATGGATATTGGAACTTGATGAGAAACTCTACAGTGATTACTAATTCTGAATTCAGTCGCAGGGCAATAATTAACGCATTAGGATTAGACAATATTTACATACTCAGCCCGCCGATAGATGTTGAGACTTTCCGTAATTGTACATTGATGGCAAATTGCGATAAGGAAAGAAATGATATCATTCTTGTAATAGCCAGAATCGCTCCTCATAAGAAGCTTGAAAATGCAATCAAACTTGCAAAAGTATTAAAAGATAACAACATTGCCAAAGGAATGAAAATTGTTGGAAACCTCTACCATTATTTTCTTGATTATTACTTAGGGCTCAAACAGATGATTCTGGAACTTGGTTTGACCGACTATGTTACATTTGAAGTTAATGCTAGCTTAGATAAGCTTCTTTCTATCATACAAAAATCAAGAATATATTTTCATCCAATGGTAGGAGAACATTTTGGTATGACAGTAGTAGAGGCTATGGCTGCTGGACTAATCCCAGTGGTCCCAAAAGAC
>JBQCDO010000224.1:0-5855 GCA_051961195.1 Nitrososphaeraceae archaeon
TATCAAATACTGACGAGTTTTTTAGTTCCTTTAGGTCACGGAGGGATAATTCCACCGAACGAAACTCTTGGTTGATTCTAGGAATGCAGTATATTAGGATGTTCTCATCTCGTATTTCACGTATCCATAAAAGATAGCCAAAATACTCAATTTCGGATAAGAGATCATCCGTAGCGTTAAGGGTAGGTATTACATCCTCCTTTGTCTTGAACCGTGCAATCTCTGTTAACCTTCTAGACTTTACGTCTATTCTATCTGTAACCTCCCTGGAAATTTTGATCTGCTCTGATTTTCTTGTCCTACTATAACCGAAATAAAATATGAGTGCAGAAGAAATCAGAGCCGCAATACCTGCTATATCGCTTATGCTTATTTCGGGTTTGAAAGTAAGGCCGAATATTTCTATGACCAAATAATAAGGTTCACTAAGAAAAAGAGGGTAAGACTCGAATAGTTGAAAACATTTGGTTATCTAAGGTAAAGAAATAGAACTAGAATAAATGGTCTGGTTTTTAGACTCGATTATCATTAGTGATATCTCTAGTAATTTCATTCTTGAGGCTTTAGTCCTTTGATAGCAACGATTTATGACAACAGTCTAAAAATGGTCTAATGGTTTATTGAACTTCTTTTATATCTAAGAGTGCGCTTAGTGCCTGTCTTGCGTCTATATCCTCAGTGTGCTTCATACAGAAATGTTCCCATATATCCGGACTACTTTCGCTTATTTCTTCTTCACATTTTTTACAAATTATCATTTTACTGAACCAAATATCTACCAGTCTTTAGTAAATTTTTCATGGTCTTTTTGCGATGCTTTCTTTCGCTCCAGTTTTCTTATCATATACGCTATGACAACAACCACAATAATAACAACAGGTAAGGAATATGGAAAAGGTAGGAATAACGATATCCCAAGCCCTATAACAATCCATAAACCTATGATTATACCTACCCATTTCAGGACTCTTAGTGTCGCCATTTTGCTACCAGGTTAGCCCTTACCTGCCTAAGTCCATACTTCAGGTTGTCTATCCCTCTATCTTGAGGAATTCTACTAGTGCTTCTTTAGCCTCTATATCATCGTATGAAGAACTGAAGGGCTCAAATACATTTGGGTGCTTACGTTCGAAGTGCGTCCATATATCCGAACTATTATGACCTACTTCTTCCATACCACCAGTTTGGGGGTCTACACATATTCTACAATAAACTAGCATTATTGAACCAAATACCTATGCAGATATTATTAAGCAGATATGGAACCTTGTTATCTAACCAGATTCGGATTCGGCTAGTTGAGCTTTTGCCTTATTACGATTAAATGCAGGAATTTTAATAGCAGGGACTCCTTATTGATTAAAAATCACTTCGCTTAATGGCTCGTTTGCTATAATTGCTGCATTAACTTTATCGGCCAATAGTGCAACCGCAGCCTTCAGTTAAGCAATATCGTTATCTCGTTCAAAAAGTTTGTCTTCATTTCTATATTTTCTTCCATGTTTTTTTTGCTCAGAACCGCAGCTTGTTTTTGCAGTTTGTTTTGATTATTTATTGTCAGGGAATCTACAGCTTTAAGATAGTCTTCCAAAAGTTCAGTCTCAGTAGCTCGATAGTATGAATCAGAAATGCCATTTGAATGATTCATTAGAATTTCTATGTTAATTGGCTTCATACCTGCCAACTCGCAGCGAGTCTTAAACCACTTTCTCAATCCATGATCTGTTTGAAATTCGTGACGCTTTTTATTTGAGTCAAGTTTTTTTCTAAGCCCTTGAGTCCATAATGCATCTTCTACCAACCTCTTTACACCTTCCGTTTTTAGTTTTATAGGAGCGCTAACTGGACCTCTAGTGTAACCTTTCTTTGTATTCCATATGTTTCTCATGATCCAGCTGTTGGTTTCAACCGACTCGCCAGACTGTAATCTGTAGTCTTTCCATTTTTTTAGTTCGTTATAGGCCTCAGGAGAAATAAATGTGAAATATTTCTCGGGTTCACCGGCATAGACTATCAGCTTTGCAGCCATAACCTGACCATTATTTTGTATTGGGATAATGTGTTTCCATTTCAGGTAATCCCATGCACCCACACGAATACCAGATGAAGCCATAGTGTAGATAATGACTTTAATCCTTCTATCTAGGTATTCTATGATTTTACTAATCTCTTCAATTGTTGGTGCTCTATCATCTGCAAACTTCCTGCTTTTTGGAAGGCCTCTTCTTATCCTCTTCCATGGAAGAGAAATATCTGATATTTCGCAAAAGAGTTTTATAACTTGAAAATAATTCTTAACAGTTCGGGCAGTTATCTCTTTTCTCTCAGCTCTTTCTTTTTGATGTTGAATATACCGTATAATACTGCTAAAAGTCCACCCGTTACTATTATTAGCATTATTTTTTGGTCTATCACGGAACACTTTGGAACGCTCTACCATTGACTCTCCAGGAATACCAAAAAGTCAAAAAACATCCGCAGTCTTCCTGTGCATTTCTCTCTAGTCTTAGGTGACCTCATTGTAAATAGGAACATTGAATAGGGATCTGTTGTTGACGTTGAATCTTCTACTCCTTGTATTTGTACTCCTTTTATTTCCTCAAACACACTTGTTTTTTTCTCTCCTTTTTGTTCACATGGAATCCTAATAAAGGAGTGTTAACACAGCGGGTTCGGTGGAATGCGAACCAAAATTGACTCACTTTTTCCACCCAAGAACGATGAAATCGTGACAAAATAAAAGAGAATGCTATTAGACCAAGTCATGGCTTTAACAGCTAGAATGCAAGAGATTGAAAGAAAGAAAACAATCAATCTAATAACCCTAAACTAGATTATATAGCTATTCTCATTGAGAAGATACGTTAGGCGGTATATAATAATTTGTTACAGGAGAACCATGGTGATGAATAAGTAGCCACTGATTTGTTGGCTGTTCACTTTGCTCAAATATATTAGTAGCAATAACACCAATCTTAATCACTCGGCCATTAGCAGAAGTTGTTTCTATATTCTCTAGACATACGACCACTGCGACTTTATCAAATGTTCTTATTTTTGTATTTGTAACTGTAAACTTTATCATCGCCGTATTGGCAAATATTGTTATCCAGCTTTCTCGTATGGCCAGCCAGCCAGTAAATAAATCCCAACCTGGATGAATACAAACGATATTTTCGTCATGCTTCCACAAATTATCCATCATTTCTATGGATAAGTTTTCAAAAGCACGGTAAAACTGAGTATTAGCCTTATTCACTTTTTCCACAATTTCATCGTCTTCTTCCATACATAGCATATAGAGCAATAAACTATATTATTTGCAGAGGAAGTACAGCGCAATTACTGGAAATTCCGATGCTTCTATTTTGTCAACTGCTACTAACATACATGACAGCAGAAAGTCAAGCCTCCTATCGTAACGGAGAATATATGAGGATATGGATGGTCTATGTCTAGCTGGGGGAATTAGGTTTTGCATTAATAAATAATAGCTATCTGCTGGGGCGGGGAGAGAAGAGAAATGCCCTCTGATGTATATGATATATATGATACCCAAATAGACAAACTAACTAGACACAAAATTCTATTGGGTTGGAAATGTTGCACCTATGAGGGTGGTCTTCTTGCTGATGGTACAATTGATGCTTACGAAGTTAAATGCCCTTGGCATGGCTCTAAATTTGATGTCAGGACAAGCGAAGTAACAAGTCACTACGACCATAAATGATATGTACATTTCAAAACTTCTTAAATGTTCAGCCAGATAAATGATACTGTCGATCCATGACTAACAAAAAATTACAGCTAAGCGCTCGAATGAAAATTCGTGAGGGTAAATTAGAGGGGTTCAAGCGACAAGCTGCCGTATGTATTTCGTATGTAAAAGAGAAGGATCCAGGAACACTTCAATACGATTGGTTTCTAAATAGTGATAATACTGAGTGTGAAATTCGTGAAGTATATGAAAGCTCTGAGGCCCTATTAGCTCATAGAGCTAATCTTCGTGAACCTCTGGGAATACTTTTTGAGCAATATGCTACAGATCATTCTGTGGTCATTTATGGAGATCCATCGCCTGAAGTTATGCAAAGCGCAGCTAAAATGGGGGGATTCAAGACATATTCCTTTCTTCAGGGACTTGATTAAATGTATAGTGATATTGATTTGATAAGCTACAACTCAAACTTTGAGTTTGAGGGAGGAAATTAGTAATGGCTCACATTCCTCGCCATAGACTCATTAAATGCTACCGTTGCAGGAGCTTATCTCAATTGGGGATTTTACATAACTGCATCACAAGTCGGGTTTTTCTAAGCGATAATATATGATACATGATCTAGACCTCAAAAACTGATCAAGATATCAAGGATTCAAGGAAGCCCAAAGACAAATTGTCGTTCTTCACTGCCTCCAATAAACTCAACAAAGACTCTATTGCTATGACCTTTACACCTTTCTTCTCTGCTAATTCGATAGAGTGAACCAATGTTTTGCTCTCGGCTGACGTAAAAATAACTGTAAGTATTCTTGGTTTATGCATGATATCAGCAAGATTATTTTCAAAAATATTCGCGATATCGTTACGGAAGTCTATGAGGTTAGTTAGTTCCTGTTCAGCCACCCAAGACTCATGCTGTTGATTCCAGTGATCTGAGCACAAATAAAAGTAATAAATTCGAAGAAACTGGTTAAAAACTAAGACATATGTTTGGTGGCTAAGTTAAGTTAAGTTTAATGTTAGGACATAGATCGCCTGCCAGAAATACTGATGTCGCTGTATCGAGTTATCGTTATCAAAATTTGCATACTGACGAGAGATTATATAGTTATATCTGGCAGCAGATTTGTCTGGGAGTCTTTACAAAATCTGCTATACGTAAAGGCAGCAGTGCTTATGGTCTTGTTGTGGAGTTTGATGAATGTTTTGCTTACTGTTCAATTATTAGTAGAAGTTAATGCTTTGATTATGTCAGTTTTAGTGATTATACCTACTAGGCTATCGGCATCATTTGAAGACTGCACAACTGGAAGACCGCTTATTCTATTCGTTGTCATTATTTGTGCAGCTTGGGCCAAATCAATATTCTCTGCAATGGTTATGGGGTAATGTTTCATTATATCTTCTGCTAGGAAAAATGCCTTTATACCAGAGGGCATATTTCGCTTACGAGTCAACAATTCGTCTTCAGTCGTCCAATTTTTTCTGGCTGTTCGAGTTCCAAACAGTATACTGAGAGGTAACAAGTCATGTCCTGTTATGATTCCAACAGGCTTCCGATTTCTTGTTACTATAACTCTTGATAGATCTCTGTCAGCCATAAGTTGGAGGATCATATGTAGATTGTCATCGGGAGACACTGTGATGACTTCTTTAGTCATGTAATCCTCTACCAAACTCTTCGTTGGATAGTACTTTGCATATGTATCTACCAGATCGCTTTTTGTGAATATTCCTTTTAGTTTCTTATCATTATTATCAATAACTATTATAGAGCTGATTTTGTGCTCTAACATCAACTTTGCACAAAATATCAAATCATCTTCTTCTGTAGTTACTACCAGATTTCTGTTCATTATCTCTTCTAAACTAACTTCGTAAAGGCGTCTGCGTGGCAATTCCCTGAATAAGAATCTCGATATATCTTTTTCTGTAACAATTCCCAATGGTTTGTTATCTTTGGCAACAACAACTCTGCTAATATTATATCTAAGTAAGACATTGCGAGCGTCATAAAGTGTGTTATTTGGTTCTAGTGTTATGGCTTGTCTAACTAGATTTTTTGTTTTTAGTTGCATCTCTAATTTGTATGCTATAGGACTTGATAAAGAAACCTTTTTAATGTAATTTCCGT
>JBQCDO010000225.1:0-2833 GCA_051961195.1 Nitrososphaeraceae archaeon
ATATTAGTGGATTAAAACAATATGGTGTGACTGGTCCAGTGAAGGTAATCGGTAACTATGTAGATACCTCCACACCCATGCCGCATAAGTACAATTGGATAAAGCAGACAACAAAAGTAATACAAAATGCAATTAATGCCGGAAAAGCACCTACGAAATCAGATCATACTATAATATATCTAGTAGTAACTGATGCAGTTAGGGGTAATAAAAGTGATCAGGCCCCTAATACAGGCGATCATGCAGAAATAACTATAACAATTCCTGCTTGATTTGACTATCTCCTATCTGGTGCTTCTGACTTTTCTTGCAATTAAATGAACCGAGTAAAATGTGACTGCACAATGGACAAAACCACAAATTAGACTTGCAAAGACTCGACAAAAGGAATCAGAATGGAAAGGCCCAACTACAGGAAGATAAAATAACTTACAAATTAGTTAGACGACTTTAACGAATAATATGACATCAATATCCGATGTATAAGATTACTCTTACTATTATACATTTAAATAGTAACAAAATATCATTTATATTGAATAATGCTTGGTAAAATGCATGAATTCATAATCTTGAATTTATCTTATTTATATCATCTTTATTTTCTTAGTCTATCAATTAGAAGAACAAATTTGCCATCCTTGTTAGAGTCTGACTAGAATCGATTTACAACTTTTTTACCAGGATTCATTATAAACTTGGGATCGAATATCTTTTAGATTTGCTGAAAAATTGAAATTATTTGGGAACCATACATGAATTCGAAATATTTAGTTCTAGCAATTCCATCACCATGCTCTCCAGTTATTGTTCCACCATAGCCGATCGCTTTTGTAAAAACTTCCTCTGCTAGGTGATCATATGAATTCAAACACCTTATAATTTGTTCCAACATGTGACCAGATAAATAAGTTCAAATCTTTTTCTTTTCTTTTATTAACACATCTATCTGCGAATGCAACATCATTTTATGCTGCATTAAGATTTCATATATAATCCAGTTGTCTTCCATGCTCTCTACTATTGCAGCTATTCTGCTGGCGGCGATTCTCAATGCAACTATTGATTTATCAAATGAATTTTGGACCTTTCTATCGATATCTACGATTTTGTCCTCGGCGTCATGAAAATTATAGACCTCTTGGGAAGATTCTTTCTTGTATTCCTTTACTAGTTTTCGCACCTTCCTAGAAGACAGTCCTTTTTTATTTATCATCTCAACAAGATCACTTATTACTTTCTGATCATTGATGGGGCTTAATTCTTCAACAATACTAGGACTAATTGAATGATTAGATAATCTTTCGATTATCTCGGCAGGTGAGTCCAAAAGCTTTATACGTTTATCTACATAGCTAGCACTCTTACCCAATCTTGATGCCAAGTCAGATATTCCACCCCATCCATACTCTTCTACGTAAATTTTAAATGCACGAGCTTCCTCTATTGGATCAAGATTTTCCCTTTGAATATTTTCAATTAATGTTACTTCAAATGCATTTCTATCATCTAGTTCTAGAACATGACAAACAATCTTTCGCCAGCCTAGTGCTTTACATGCCTCATATCTGCGGTTTCCCGAAACTATTTCAAAGTGATTTGTATCCGCCTTTGCTCTGACAACGATTGGTTGCAAAAGGCCCTGTCGTACAATGGATTTGGAAAGTTCAGCTAGCTGTGTGGTCTGTAAAACTGAATTAGTTTTAGTAGATCTATAAAAAGTAGGTGGGTGTCTAATTTGATAAATATCGATATCTACTAACAATCCCCTTGTTGTGTTAGAGGTCGTCAGTTCCTTTGACAATATTAGTTACGTTGTCTGGTTATATATAACCATTTTGCCGTATTTTGGAAAAAAAATTAGATTATGTTGAAAACATGATAGTCAAGGATCATACTTATATTAAAAGGACATATATGACTCGTATATATAATTATGAAGGATAAACATACCTAGCAGTTGATCTCTTGATAAAAGATAAACATATTCCAAGAATATTGGTTATTGATGATGAACAAGATGTTAGTTTATTTTTTAAAACTTGTTTAGAAGATCAAGGATTTCATGTTACATTTTATAGTGACCCATTTAAAGCCCTGTTCACCTTCCAGCCACAGTATTATGATCTCGTAATTATTGATATTCGAATGCCTAATATCAATGGCTTTGAATTATATGAAAAGATTAGGAAAAAGGATTCTAATATAAAGGTCTGCTTCATAACCGCATTTGAGGAGTACTATGATTCTCTAAAGGAGCAATTTCCTAAGCTCGATGTAAAATGCTTCATAAAAAAACCAGTTTCGAGTCAAGACTTGGTAAAGCATGTGATGTCAGAAATTATTAGCAAGGATTAATAGCTTGGAAAATAAATAATCACATTCGTCTAGTCCTATAGTCAACTGACATCATATTTGTGGCATTGCTATTACCAAATAATACCAGATGATACTATCTACAAGGAATAGATAAACAAAGAGACGTGTCTATATTGCAGTTCAGTCAGAGAGGTAAAAAAATTTTAGCAGACGCTACATTATCAAAACAGCTATTTTTCCTAACTCATTATATAAATCCTCTACTGGCCTCTATTGACCTTAATCATAAATAATCATAAAAATATTAGATGATATTTTGTGATTATTCTAGTCAAGGGTGAAGCAATATAAATTAATTTTTTAATAATTGCATTTTTTTAATTATCCTCAGTCGAGCCTAATTTTTCGGCGCCGAAAAAATTTTAATGTATATCAATGTTTTGTTGAGTCAAGATGAAGCTAATAATGGCCTGTCAAATCATGTTTTCACGTAAGGTGTATCTATATTCGATCT
>JBQCDO010000226.1:0-4343 GCA_051961195.1 Nitrososphaeraceae archaeon
TTTGTATTACTTTTGTTGTCTGCTTTATCCAATTGTACTTATGCGGCATGGGTGTGGAGGTATCTACATAGTTACCGATTACCTTCACTGGACCAGTCACACCATATTGTTTTAATCCACTAATATAATCAGTCCCAGTAAATAGATTGTTAATTGTCGTGCTGATATGTGTTAGGGTATTCGGGCCTGTTGTGCTTGCGTCCCAGCTTCCAGATACGCCCCAAAATATTATAAAGATATCTGCGGAAGGGATAACAGGAATTTTATTAGCATTGTGATAATCTCCCCTTCCGGAATATCCACCTTTACCTAATCCTGGTACTATACATTCTTTATCTAAATTAGAGTAAAAAGGAGATCCAAATGCTCCGTTAGGATATGTTTTTGGCTTTCGGTTACTCATAAATTTATCGTCGTTACATGCGTCACATATTTCATCATGACTCTTATTAGTCCATCCGGCAGGATCAGTGTCAGGTGTGTATGGATTGGTCATATCTTCGATAATTTCTTCTGTCGTTGCATAGTATACATCAAATGATTTATCAGATACCATTTCCGCGATAGCCATTCTAGCTTTTATCTGTTTTGCTGCTACTGATAGCATTGTTAAATTCTGTGTAGGTTGTGTATAGGAAAATTCAGCCGTGGAATCGCCTGCTAATTTAACAGGCTTATCTAAATCTATTGAATTCGCTTTTGTAAACTCAGTCTCAGAATGATTCTGAATTTTCCCAGGCTCGTTATGATTATCTATTTCACAAAGGAGCGCAAAGGTTTGATCAGTTAATTTCATGTTGGCCACAGTTTTAATTTTCTTGCTATTTTTCATTTCACTAATCAAGTCTATCACTTCCATCATCATTCTCGCCAGGTTTATCTTTTCCTAAGTATGCATCCTACATGTACTTGATCAAAACTTTGCTAGTATCTATTTTTCCTGTTTCCAATATTGTATCATAGTTCCTCATGAATATGCGACCTAACAATTTATTACTTCAGAATCTGGTAGATGGTCTGAGGAGATGAACCATTCGTACTTGTTGTTTGTCATTGCCATCGATTCCTTATGAAATGAAAGAACGAGGATACACTGAAAAGGTTATACTATACCTACGCATCCTCGCAAACGTATATGAATACTTTGAAATGCGAGTAAATCCTATTAGCCTTTAGGCGATCAATAGTATTGTGAGTCGAAATCATCCATATATATTAATTGCAGTTATGGTATTATTGTTACTAATATTTAATCCCAATTACTCGCTCGCACAGATAAGGGAAAATGAAGAGGGGAAAGATGAGAGCCCAACTTCGACACAATTGAAGGCAGAGCTAGGTAGGCATGGGATTCCTCCTCCGCCACCTGCAGTTCCTGAATCAATTAACATAACCAAGTATAACAAGGTTTCTCAGGGATTAATAGATAACATCGTAAATATAATGGGCCACCAAGGTTTAAAGTAGTACAAGATTGCGTTACTGTTTCAGGAACAGTCTTGTTAGTTCATACCCCTTCGGACGGAGATACGGTCTTCTCACTAAAGTTAGACAAACCATTCTTAAGCATGGTTTACCTCAGTCAATAAGAAATCACCTAATATGAAAGGCGGTATTTGGGTGGAAATGATATGTCAGAGACCAAATACAAGTAAAGAGGATATACATAAAGGAGATTGTTCAAAACCTAACGAGATGAAGGAATTTCATTGGTCTACCCCACAAAAAGGGGATCACTTATTGGTTACTGGCAGATATCAACAAGATGTAGCAGAAAAAGGCCATATGGAAATTCATCCCGTTTCGAATGTGACTATTATAAAGCGATAATGCTACTAGATAGAGTCTACCGAGAAGAGTTTAGTGACCCCCGATGGACCTCTGACCTAGTTGCTACAATAATGGTAATAGAAAAAAAACCTAGATACAAAAAACATATTTGAAAAGAATTGCATATTAGATTGGATATTTATGAGCAGAATGTAAGTACCAATAAACGTGTCGATTATATGAATGACTATAAAATCTGTTTATATATTATCACTTGTTTGCTTACTAGCGAGTTTTCTTATTTCAATAAGATCTCAAAAACCCGATCAGGATCTCGTACCCTCAATTGACGCAATGTGATTGCAATTTAGGACTACACCATTTATAACATCCATCACTGCACCGGTATTTGATATCTGACTAAAATATGATTGAAATATACGTAGGGATGATTTTACTATATAAATTATTTTCCTTAAAGGTTTAGATAATCATTTAAAATCATGATTTGGCATATCTGCGTTCTTATCTAGCTGGTATGCGTTATCTTTGTGATGTGTCCATGGGTTCATATACCATACTATTATTTCTAAACGCAAATATGCCCTCTTGACCAAATCGTGATGAAACTGGTATAGTACAGCTGTCAGCTAATCGATTAACATATAATTCTGTTAGATCTTCCACCGGCCCATTAAAAATTATTCTGCTTCATATAATTGAAATTTCTCATTGAATAATTTTATCTACTTACTGAATATCTGTTTGATGGCCAAAGAGAGTAAACCAGCAAATATCGTTGCCTCATAGAATATAATGAATTAGAGATGGATAACTCATCAAAAGACTCATTAGCATATATTGAACATTATTGAAAATATAGATATGAATAAAGAAAATATATATTCTGCAATTGAGAAAAAAATAAATGAAGAATATTTTACTGGGCAAGTTACTTTACGAGAGATCTTTAGCGAGCAAGTACATAATGAACAAGAAATGTATCATGTAACATTTCATAACGGAGCAAGAACCACATTACATTATCATGAATCGGATCAAATACTTGTTGCCACGAGTGGAAAAGGCGTAGTTGGTTTAATCAAAGGAACAAAGGTTAGCAATTTTGAAATTGACGAAAAGGATATAATATTTTTTGAAGAAGAGGGAGATACTGTTTACATACCAGCAAACAGATTACATTTTCATGGTGCAATTAATGGATCAAATGGTAAAGCAGATTTTTCACATTTGGCCATAAGAAAAATGTATTTAAATAATATAACACCGGCCGTCAAGGCAAAAAATGAATGGGAATATGATCTAATTGCAAAAGAGATAGGAAACAATGACCCTGTAATCATAAAGCAAATCGCAAAAAATATTTCAGAGAAGATTCAAGCAGCTATATCAATGAGATTAGAACGAGGAAAAAATAAACCTAATAGTTTATTATAATTAGTATTATTCCCTCCTGGATCGCATGATATTATCTTAAGACCCTATTGAAGAATTGAAGTACCTTTTATATTCTTCATCCTATTTCCAATTTACTAAATTAGAAAAATAAGTGGATCACAGAATAAAGTTAATAGTTGGCAATTACCCTTATCGACGCTCCAATGCATGTCGATCCCATTTTGCATTCGTTGCAGCTGCTTCATATGTGCTCTGCAGGAATGAGAGCAAGACATCATCAGGTGACTTTCCGGTACGGACCACATTATAAGGTAAGACAAACTCTCTCATAGTAGTATGATAGAATGCCTCTGGTGGTTGTAGTTGGTATTCCGCAAAGCCCTTAGGCTCTGGATAAGCATATGAGTAGAAGATTGGTTCATCAATAGGGCCGCCTCCTGGCCAGAAGCCGCAACTACTCACCTCGTGAGAGTAAGCTTCTACGGCTACAAATCTAGCCAAGTTTGGCGCACCCGGATGAGCAGGCGCGGGACGTCCTGAAAAGCGCGTGACAGCCAGATCAAAAGCTCCCCAGAAAAAATGGACTGGACTAACTTTGCCGGTAAACCTGCAACGAAACTCTGTAAACACCCTGCTAACCTGAGCTAGAATACGCCAGAATCGCTGGGCATGGTTGGGATCATATACAGAGTGTTTTTGATCCTTCTCAAATGGAATTCGATCTGACACTTCCACAGGTGTGGTCCAAATGGTTAATGGCATTTCTAGCGATCCTAGGGCTGCCATTACTTCTTTATAAAAATCGGCTACTGAGCGAGGCCTGAGAACGATTGTCTTGGTAGACCCATCAGCAGTTTCGATTATTAGTAGGTGATCGATGAAATCAAAGTTTATTTGAAATAATCGACTGTTGTAAGACATAGCTGATGTCGTGAGTCCCCTAGGTGATACATACAGGGTAGAATTCCACCAATGATTTTCTAGATGAGTTAGTGCTAGTCTGATCTTGCCGACTATTTGGGTCCACATATGCAATGTTTCATAAGTGTCTTTCCATTCTGCTAGCGGCAATTCTGGCCACAGATTTGTTGTAGTTGTCATTTCGTTAATTCCCTATTATATCGAACTGAAACGCCTTGCAATAAAAAACAATA
>JBQCDO010000227.1:0-2842 GCA_051961195.1 Nitrososphaeraceae archaeon
CTATGGAAGGAGGCAAGATTGTGAGACCCAAAATGGCCATTCCGGGCATTGGATATTTAGCGATATGTGAAGACACTGAAGGCATTTCGTTTGGTATTATACAAAGTGACCGAAATGCTAAGTAGATAGATAGATAGATAGATAGATAGATACAAGTTAGATTACTACACTAGTCTATTCTTATGAATACAATAGCAATATCAGCGATATAGTACTTTTACTTAGGTTTATCATTTCATTAGAATACTTCTTAACAACGGTGGTCCTATATCTTGCACTTCTATATCAATTGATATTGAATTAACATCTACTCATAAGTACCGGAGTTGATACTAATCTAGGTATATAATATATAATATACAATATATAATAAATTAATTCATGGTTGAAATGCTAGAAAGCTACTCAAGAGTATTGCATTCCTGACCGAGACTTTCATATGTAACACTACTAAACATATAGATAAATATGCTTTTGATACTACAACGGAATTTAACAATTGAAAAACTCGATATAATTGTTACTGTTTTCTAGACATATTATTTTGTGCTATCCTCTCCTATCATATATTCAGATCATCATTAATTCATCAATAGATGAAACTACTATTATCCCGCCACTAATTGTTCCCGTCTTTGCTGCTTCTTTGATAACAGAAACTGCTTCCTTGACCTTATTCTCATCAACAATAGATACCACTATGGTCCTTGTAGAATATGCCATCTTTTGAGTTCCTGACCCTTTACCATAACTTAACGTGTATTTTTCACCCTTTCCCATTCCCTTAGATTCATAAAAAGTAGCCTGTAAATCTAGGGTTTCTAGAGCGGATAGTACATAACGAGTCTTCTCGGATGCGATAAACGCTTCAATTCGCTTCATTACCATAATTATAATGGTATTATGTCGTGCATCTAATAAAGCTTGTAATGACTTGTATTTAGATACACTTATTTGATTATATGTTAATATTCATACAATCTTTCTAATTTTGTCATACGTTAGCATATTGAGTTAATTAACTCGGTAATACTATCATATTCTCATATTTTGATATCATTATGCGGATATCACCCAAACTTGTCTACTTAACTAAATTGTTGAGTTGTTGGAAAAATTTTTCAACTGTTGGTAGACATCCTGAAAAATGGCCTATCATCATACAGTCTAAAAACTTAATATAACTTCCTCAAACATACGTTTCAGTGATGAAGTCTAAAACAGAATACCTTACATTTAATACTAACAATAGATGCGAATTTATCAATATAACTACGAATGTTAGAAAGATTGTTGAAGAAAGCAGAATCAAAGATGGCTTATGTTTGGTAAATGCGATGCATATTACATCTAGCGTTTTTATAAATGATAATGAGAGTGGCTTGCATGAAGATTTTGATATATGGCTTGAAAGATTAGCACCGCATAGCCCCACTCAGTACAAGCACAATGAGACTGGTGAAGATAATGCCGATGCACACCTGAAGCGCCAACTTATGGGGAGAGAAGTTGTTGTCGCCATTACTAATGGAAAGCTAGACTTTGGTCCATGGGAACAAATATTTTATGGAGAGTTTGATGGCCAACGTAACAAAAAAGTACTCGTGAAAGTAATTGGTGAATAAAAATTGAAAAACTAACTAGCCGAATTCACAGAATGCATTATTATCGGTTCTGCGAATATATAACAACAGTAAATCAGGATGTGAGGTGCTTCGATCGTCGAATGCAGTAGAAGTTGGTGTCATAAGGCTAATTTCAATATATACCTCAGATACCAAGCTGATAAATCCAACACAAATTTCTGGTGAAAGGCTAGTTATTATTTAGGATAATTAAGAAAATTAAGGATCCATGTTTGAATTTATAACTCATGCGACTACGGCTTTTCAATTCTTTTTCTTCGTTTAGGCCATTACTGTTATAAAAATTCACTACAACTTGATTTTCATAACTGCAAATTGTTTTGAGTTGGCAAAAGAGTACCATGGCAAAATCCTCATATGCGAACACATTTACTAGTAACGTTCAAATTTACATTCTGTCATTGTTATGAAAGAAGGATAGTAATGGGGCTAATAAACCTACTCCATACTATCTTTCCATTAAGTTCTGATCATGAAAAATGTTGCATAATATCATATATATTTCGCATCAGTCTAGCTATTTTTATATCCACATATTAAAGGTCTACAAAAAGCAGAAGAGGTATTATGTGACCAACAACATTAGGAATTCGTGGATTGAAATTAGATTCTTTTCCACTCTACTCTACTCTACTCTACTGTCAATTTCTCTTACTATCTATTACGGGATAAATTTATTAATCGTAATTATTTGAGCGGTTTCGGTGTCCTAAAATCATACTTGTTTAGTTTAAGTCAAGTGGTACTGTCGTCGATATGTACAAGCATTAACTATCCTTTAAATTGTGAAAAGAAGAGTGATCCTTGTTTGACTCATATGACTCGTTTTACTCGATCACCATTGATGCCACGGTACACTCATTCCAGGTCCACCCTTCATCATACCATGAGGACCACCCATCATCATACCACCAGGTCCACGTTGCATCATCATACCATCGCCCATCATCATACCATCGCCCATCATCATACCATGTCCCATCATTGGTCCTCCTTTTGATACAGGCTGACTCAATAGCACTTTTCCATTTCCTGCATCCACTATTACCCTATGAAAGGTATAACTACCATCAATAACCCAGACAGTATATGTCAAATATCCGTTTACAATTCCAAAGTGTGCTGCTGCGGCATGAGAATTGTTCCCTACTGTATTTTCTGCAGTCGTCGCAGCTTGACTCAAACTAACTTTTATC
>JBQCDO010000228.1:0-2683 GCA_051961195.1 Nitrososphaeraceae archaeon
GGTTCTGTTTCAAGCTCGCCATGAGTCCTAGAAGGCCAGTGATTTCCAACCAAGACCAAGGGAGTGCGTGAATTCTTAATTTTCAAATTAACCTGCAGAATATTCCGAGTAGCTTCCTCTCTTAAAACATGATGCGAAAATACAAGGTCCTTGCCCGTTTGATTGTCTTTGTCTATATCAAATTTTGAAGTGTCAAAGATAAAGCCTATTTCAATTCCCCTTTTGTCATTAAGCTCCTCATGCACAACCTGATAGTCTCGAGGAACCATCTCTTTTATTTTATTCACAAATTTGTTTATCACTTGTCCATCTTCCACCTCACAAATTCCAAGAATATCTGGGCCGTTACCACTATTCATTTTTGATATAGCTTTCGCAAGTTGAGATAATTTGTTATTCAAGACTTCCTCGTTCCACCCAATGAGTTCCTCTTTTAATATTTCTCTTAACCGAGGAGGTCTTTCTGCTGCGTCTTCCACATCAAAAAGATTCTCAACATTCCACCATGCTATAAAATATTCATTCATCTTTATACCCAAATCTGCTCTATGTAATAACTATTTCATACAATCTTCGATGATGTTCTAGATGGATACGAAGAAAGCGCTGAATCACCGTAGAAAACATATCCAACATCATCTACAGGGTTTGATTACAGGATATTCGTATTGATCTAAAACTTGATCTCAGCATAAGCTGTTCTGCAGCCGGTACTGTTGGTTTGTCAGTTGGTTTGTCAGATTGTTGATTTTTGCTATAATGGCGAAGTGATATCCAACATAAATATATACTACAATAGTCAGTTTTAATACACATGAGACAGGAGGAGGAATGTGAAGCTTGAGAGATGGTATCAATCCAACAGCAAAACGACCAGTACAGGTTGCGTTGACTGTTTGGCAGCGGGAGGATGGTGGTTTCACCTCCGCAGGTGCACCCAATGTGGACAAATCGGGTGCTGCGATAACTCGCCAAACCAGCATGCCTCAAAACACAACGCGAGCACGGGCCATCCAATTATAACGAGCTTCGAACATGGAGAGAATTGGTTTTATGATTACCGTACAGGTGATTTCTTTACAGGGCCTAAGCTAGCAGGTCCCCATGCTCATCCATTGGACCAATCTGTGCCCGGACCTACTGGACGGGTGCCCGCAGGTTGGCAATCGCTCCTTCACGAATAAAGTGCGAGTTGATGTCTATTAAGAAGACAACACAATACTTCTCGGCTTTTGACGATTCTGATACTGTTTATCATAAGTCTTTAAATTATCATGATATTCTGCAATTTGAAAATATACAAGCGAAATTTCTTTATGGTTTACGAAGACGCGGGATATGTTTCATATATATTATAATATTGGCGGGAAGTATCGTAGCCCAAAAAAATTGAGCAGCTTGGACATTGACAAATGAAATCCCAATCGAAGTAAGAAAGATTATTGGAGCTACTAAATTCCTCCTAAGATGATACTTGATTAGATGCTCGTTGATCTCATGATCCACTAACTTTCGATCGTGTGCTGCATACCACCATAATAAAGACAAGACAAAGCCAGTTATAGCGATAATGCTACTAAATGATATCACAACTATTCTATGCATTTCATAAGTGGCAAGAAGACCTGTAAAATAACCCACCAGGCCAATAAACATTAAGAACATCATGTTCAGCCATATTAAAGTGATATTCGTAGTTCTTATGTGTTCAAAAATTCTATGATAACTAATCCAGTAGATACCGACTACTATAAAGCTGATTACATAGTGAATTATGTTTGGTATTACGAATTGAATCAATCTTACAGGAGCGAACCTGTTTCAGGGTCGCGAGGTCTTCGGGAGGCAGAGTCTCAGCTAGTTGGTAGAAATCACTATTCGGGGGCGGTAACGGTTTATGTGGCTTGACCTCTTTACTTGCTGTTGACATTTTATCGCAACCCCAGCGCATCTTTAAGATCTATTTCGTGATCTTGTTCTTGTACGATAATATCTCTTAATGCCTCGGAAAGCGCATATTCTCCAGAGCGTTCTGCTTGACGAATTCTCTCTCTATAGTTCCTAATAGTTTCTTGTTCTTGCTTTAGGTCAATTTCGAGCATTTTCTTTGAATCCTGAGAATACTCCGCATCCTTGACTGTCACAGTCGGATCCCCACCTAGATAATCAATCTGTCTTGCCACCTCCAAAGCGTGTGCAAGTTCCTCTGAAGCGTGCAGTTTTAACTGATCTGCAATGTCTCCGTACTCTGCGCCTTTCAACGTAGAACTAAAGACAACATATTGGATAATTGCTTTGTACTCTCTTGAGAGATCCTCATTCAGTCCTCTAATTAATTCTTCTTTGCTAGAGGCTGATGCTTCTTCGGCGTCAGCCACGTTAGGATTTGACATAAATTCTAGTGTGACAGCATCTTTTTATAGTTTTCCTAAAAAATCATACATTTTTCGACGCTTTCGTTTAAATAAATGATAATCTCTATATAGTGTAAATTTGATTCATATTCCTTGATTCACAGTCATAAAATGATCAATCACTACTATCCAATTTGGAGATGATTGTGCTGACCCTTGGTTTGATGGTATATTTTTGGAAATTGTAGTAGGCTTTACTGCAAATGAATTATGGGACAATAGCTGCTTAAAATAAAATGCATGGCAATGTACCATTACACTATTATAAT
>JBQCDO010000229.1:0-14533 GCA_051961195.1 Nitrososphaeraceae archaeon
ATTTGTATTTCCATATTTAAGGCAATTCATATCTGGAGAGATCAATGGCCTAGCAAAAACAATGTCTAATAATCGCGGCCACTCTCGCTTCAGGCATGGCCCTAATTCTACTTATTCATCGAGCTCAATTATAAGGATGACGATGCTCATAACAGTCAATCGGTTCTCTATTATTGAAATGAGCCAGTTTTAGCCGGTACTAATTGAATATAGTCTTCAGCGTCTGCTTTGGGTTCAATATTAGTACTGCAAAAAAGTAACACAAGGATTGAAATGATGTTTGGCAGATTGAAAATCTAGCTAAATCCAAACGCTTATATCAGTTTGCCTCTTTTCGAGGCAAACTATGTTAGTTATATCCTTCCTAGTGGAGTAAAGCATAGAAGGCGAATTTCAAATTATTTTTTAAAAGAACCCTGATGGATATTGACTAGATTTAAGATGACATTTACGATGTCAAAGGTAAAGGTTAATCCAAACTGGTTTACTGAAAGATACTATTCGGTTATGTCTCCGTTCCAGTTTATGATTAGCATTAATTTTTTCTAATCAACGATGTGAATAATTCATAGACAAATAATAGCTAAGCAAAATAGAAACCAATCTTATTTATCATCCATGATGGAGATCTTACGAGTAAGAAGACTAGCAATGTTTGCTTCGCGCCTTTTGCATGTGAAACTGATACTACCGGATAAGGTAATAGTTATCTTATTATTCGGTCTTTCTCTGCTCGTTTTGGCATACCTTGTAAATGGGGTAATAGAAGTTTCAGCAAAGAGCGTCCCGTCTATAACGATTGCCCTCATCGCTAATACCTCACCGAGGTGGGGAATCGACGAGGTCGGAGTAATAGGCGTAACGGAGCATGCTCATTCAAAAGATTATCAAATAGATGTTGACTGGGGAGATGGTGTTCAATCCCTTGGTATTCCTATAACTTCGAGTGATGGTAAATGGGGACCTGTGTATCATGTCTACTCTGCTTCGGCGAGCAGTTCTAATCCTCAAAAATTGACGGCATTCTTAAGAAGCACTAATAACTTGAAGATATATCAAGCGGGCAGTCTCGAAAGTCATAACATACGTAGTGAAACATACGCAATTGAAGTACAGCGACATGGCAGCGTCATTTCCGCTGATAGAAATATTGGTCCAAATATTATGAATAAAAGTGATGGTTTTCTGTCAACAACCCTTGTTGATAAAGAGGATCTCAATAATGGGATTTCGAAATCTCTAATACAATTAGTAGATGCAACAAACGGGGAAAGAATCACAGCCATCACGAATCATAGTGGCAAAGCAGTAATTCCGATTCAACAATATATAACAAATAGTAATTCGATGAATAATAAAAATAGTTCGAAGAATTTCAAGTTGATATATGCTGGAGACTCCATGTACGATGGGTCATCAATTTTGTTGAATTCAGATAGTCTTCAAGTTGTAAGTGACAAAGCTATTCGAAATAGCAATTATATTGATACAATCCAAAAACCGATTTACGAATTTACTAGAACATTCATCATAGGTTTGAGCATAGGAGCCGGCATTTGGCTTACTATAAATGGAATCGCACGGAAATTCATTAGAACTAGTGTAAATAGCGAAGGCTTTACAAATACGGAATACTCTTAATAGAATATCGGCTCTACTACGATATTCATATTGGTTGAGCAATCACTTTTATGTTTACACCTAAATAAATATTTGAATTCGACCAAAATAATAGAAGATATATAATAGGTCTTCAATTAGAATGATAAAATAAATCAACTGGACTTGAGCTTTATAATTCTGGATGAAAAGTTACGAACACAATTTTGGATATATTCAGGACAAAGTCTATCAAAAAATAAGTTCTATTAATCATATTTAGCGGTATTATTCTGTTAGGTATCATTAGTACATTAATGGCAAACTGTAGTATGCCAAAAAAATATGCATCGTGGAATCTATCGTTCTCCAGCGTTTCAATTATATTGTTACGAAGTATTATGGTATCGCTTAAGAGTGGTATTATTCGATATTCACTGCACGTTACATATGTATTTAATGTTGGAAGCGAGTCTTGTACATTCGCTATTACAAGTTAGGCCCAAGGGTGATGCTCATTATCTCCTATCATGCTCAAAACGATTGAACTAAACAGCTAGATTGACGAAGTAGGTACTGATCGATTAGTCCTCAATTACTTCCATTATGCAAGCACCTGCATCTCTTAATTCGTAGGAGAAGAATGTTGGGACTATGTTTCGAATGTGAATAAATTTTAGATTTATATTTGAATGTTCTACAAGAATAGTTAAGATTGGATAAAAAAGTGATCCTATGTCTTGGAATAGGAATTGGTGCAACTATCATAGTCTATATGGCTCTAACTGGTTCACTTGATCAGCCGATTATCAACCGAATTCCCATTCCGCCAGAAGCTGCCATTTCTATAGTTCTCGCCCAAAAGAATTCAATGCATCTTACTCCAAAAGATTTTGCGGTGGGTTATGTCTATATTAAGGGAAATGGTGAATTTTATGAATCTAACGCAAACTCGAATTCTATAGGACAATATCTAGGTACCGCAGCTTCCACGATTAGTGGGGGGAACTATTTTGCGTGGAAAGTTCAAAATAAGAAAGATGGTATAACATATTTTGTTGAGCATATCGATGGCGACATAGTCTCTGAATCTAAATAATTTTTTAATCGTGTTGTGATAATACAGCTATTTTATGGAAATTTACTTTAGTCGAATTTAGGTATATGATAACTCAAAGCTTATTCTTGATTATTGGATTTTTACATCTCTCTCAGGTGTTTGAGTATCGTGAATGGACCAACCTTATCTTAAGATGAATTTAAGTTTAGCTACACCACTAAGAGATCTTATTTTTCTCATGAATTTCTACGTCATATAACCTGATTTTAATATACTTACAGAAATTCATCCTTCTTTGCCACAACTCTCGCGATCACACCATTTACGGTATCTGACCAGTAAATACCCCTTTCGAACTTTGACTTGTAATGCTCGTAAAACATTCCAGTCCGAATCCATACTATCTTAATTCTAGTCTCTCAAGCATGCTATATTCATCAAAACAAGATATGGGTCAACAACTTAAACGGCTACTATATCGAAGTAAAGATGCATAATTGTAGTAGTTATTAGTTAATATGAGAGACTTCATTTAATACATTTGCGACAGAAGTTGCTCCTACTTAGTACGTGGTGATTACGATTCAGATTGAAAAATAAGGGAAGAAAAAATAAAACTATATCCCCGGTAGAATTTAAAGATGAACACTTGGACCTGTTTATAGCCACCTTAAGAAAGGTAGATGGGTATCCCAAGGTAAGAAATTTACAAAAACTGTTAGCTCCAAGACTTAACCTGCATATGATTAACGCAATTTTGAGATACCTGAAGAATTCGAAAAAAATAGAGATTGATCTTGATGGAAATATTATTTGGATTAAGGAAGAACACACAAACAACCAGCTCAGTATCGCGGAGACTGCCAACTTTTCCCAGGAGTTCAGGGATTATTACTCTGGAAAAGCAGATAAGAAACAGAATCAGTCTGAAAGTATCTGAATTTAAAATTTGGTCAATTCGTTGATCTTCACATTCTATTCACATATCGCTTTTGGCATTTGAGGATTCTCGTGGCTGTCGCTTGCGTATTAAGGAGTAAGCACAACTTGGGATTCATTAACCAGGCCTCCTCAAGATATTCGTAATGAGCAATATCGAAATAATTCATTAAACAAGTGAGAGTTGGAGCAAACACCAAAAGATTTAATTCAAGTTTCGGAAATTAAATTGAGTTTACACTAATTTCGAGAATCACGTCCTTAGAACTCAGCAGATATTAAAGTCGACCTCGTATTATGTAACGTAAGAGGTATTATCTATTCTCCGAACTCGAATTTTACCGGCCATAAAGAGGTTCACTATTTAATGAAGGAATTTGCAAGTGAACCATTTTTAATCATGTCATGTAGTTAATCTCTCTCGAATTAGGTTAAGCAGTGCATCTGTCGTCGGGTAAATCTTAATTACTATTTCTACGACCGGGGATCATATTGCTGCGAACAAGGGTAGCATGGGAGAATCATAAATGGGATCAAATGCATCTAAAGTGAGGCATGTAAAACTGGAGGGATCCAATATTTGTTTGCCCAATCAAAGAATAAAATGATAATTTGTGAGCATAATTGGTCGCTTCGTCAATAATGTTGTTGACCTATGATGACGAGCAGACAAATTCTAGCATCTGTTAGTTTTATGCTGTCGATAATTGCTAAATTGGAGCCTTATGGAATATTTAGCCAAACGATAGCTATATTTATAGATATATTATATTCTCATCTCAGAATAGCCACAACTAGTTTGAATTATTTCAATTCACATGCCACTATGCTACTGCTCAGCTGACATATTCTAACCCTTCCAGTGAGAAAAACCACCGGATTTATAGAATCTATGTGATCAACCAACGAATTGGTGGTTGAAATAGACATTGTTTAGTTTGTTTAGTCGGATTTTAGGAATGTCGACATTTTGACATTTATGTGAAACCAATTTCATACTGAAACGAAATCTAAATTATCAATGCTTGATCGTAGTCTGTTCAGCCGAGAAGATTATTACCTAAATAACTTAATTAGTCGAGTCATATTACTACTGTTGGGCCAATGACTAAATCTAATAACGAGTCAGTCATGCTGTTTAAACCCTTCTTGATAGCGGGCATAATAATTCTGGCCTTTGGAACAGTTTGTATCCTTATCGGAAGTAGTTTTATATCCTTTAGGGAGGAGGCTGATGGATTCAAAATTATAGGCTTACGATTTCTTGTGGGAGGTGCGATTTCGATATCTCTTGGATTTATTGCAAAGCATTTCCTCCTGATAAAATATTTATGGAAACAGCGGATTTGGCCGAGAAATAGATCAGAAGAAAGCAACTTTTCAAATTGGTATAGGCCATGAATATATTTTATTAGTGTTGGCTTACTAAACTATAACATTGGTAGATATTGTTTATCTAAACCCATCCAAGCTTAATTTTAATACTAAGGTAGAAAAATATCAGAGACCTAACGATCAGGAAAAGCTTGTTCTTAGTAATCCTTCTCATCCGCATAAGCCGATATCTGATAAGAGGCAGTCGCATGCTATTAAATTACGGTTATTTCGCTCTATTAATGTATCTACAAACCGTGCCTCATAGATTAACAAGTCTATCGTGTTTTTGCAATAGTTCTTGCTTTTGTACTTTGCTAATGGAATTCAAATCAAATGTAGTATAACTGCAATAAAATTTAATCGGCAAAGTTCCAGCGGAAGATATTTCCTCTTCATGTTTGAAAAGCTCATGGATCCTCAAAACAGGATGGAAGAAATTTCCCATGTCGGAGATCACTATTACTCCATCTTTAGATAAATTGGTTCTCCGTCTGAGAAGCATTTTTAGCATTATCATAATCCCTACAAAATCATTTTTCAGGCCAAAATATGCTCTCCTCGAATCCACGATCACGATTGAACCATCTGCCTTATACGATTCTAAAGCATCGACTTTATTCTTCAAAATTTCCAATATCCTGGCCGAAGAAATATAGTGCGATAAAATCAGAATAATTTCATTTGAAGAGAGTAAACTCTTGCAATAATTTATAAAAATATCAACTAGATCTACAATATTTGAATATATAATTATGTTATGCTCTATATCAATTCATATAGTGAGAGCATTTACACGTATTTATTAGTTATTTGTAATATTGAAGAATACCCCAAACGCAAGATTATTGGAAAATGTTATTACATCTTATTACGCTAAATATGCGATATATGATCACGAAGGTAAATTGTGCCATCGATTCCAATATGCAAGATATTGTACTTGATCTTCAGACTCTGATTAGACAGCCAAGCAGTGCTTCAAATAAACAAAATCTTGTCCGATGTGCACACCTTGTGGCAGCAACTATGACTAAAGCTAATATCAAAACTGAGCTAATTTATCTAAATGATCAAGGAGAGGATGATATACCTCCTATAGTCTTTGGTGAGGTTAAATCACGATCAAATCCATTAGGCAAGACTATATTATTTTACAATCATTATGACGTCCAGCCAGAAGGACCTGTAGATCTATGGAATAATGTACATCCATTCAGTGGCGAGGTTGACGGCAATTACATTTTTGGCCGTGGTTCATCTGATGATAAAGGGGAGTTAATTACTCGAATTAAGGCTGTCGAATATTATTTAAAAGAGACAGGAGATGTTCCATGTAACATAAAATTTATTGTCGAGGGAGAAGAGGAGATAGGAAGCTTGCATATTCAAGAATATCTTTTGAAATACGAGAAGAAATTTGCTTGCGATGGAATAATCTTGGAATTTGGTCTAGTAGACTCCAAGGATAGGGCAGTTATAAATTTGGGACTAAAGGGAATATTGTCTGTAGATCTGGTCGCAAAAGGTCCATCTCATGACATTCATTCTAGTTTGGCAGTCTTGGTGGAAAATCCTGCGTGGACATTAGTGCGGGCCTTAGGCACGATCAATGATAAAAACGAAAGGATTTTGATCAATGAATGGTACAGAGACATAAAGAATATGACGGAAGAGGAAACTCGGGCTATAGAAAATGAACCATTTGATAAGGATGATTTTAAGAAGGAATATGGAGTAAAGAAATTTGTCGATAACTTGGATGAAGTTGAACCACAAAAGGCTCTGATTGAGAGGCCCACTTGCAATATCTGTGGCTTATTATCTGGTTATACTGGTAAAGGCAGCAAGACAGTATTGCCTGCCAAGGCAATCGCGAGGCTAGAATTTAGACTAGTCCCAGATATGGATCCTGAGAAACAATTTGCTCGCCTTCAGGACCATCTTGTAGAAAAGGGATTTGAAAACTCCATAGAATTGAAAATGATTGATGGCGTTAAGCCTGCTCGGATATCAATAAACGATCCATTTGTAAAGTCAGTTAAAAGCGCTGCAACTGAAACCTTTGGAAAAACTGTGATTAGCGTCTCTTCTGCGGGGTCGGGTTCAATGTATCATTTTAAAAAAATACTCGGTGCACCGTGTATTTGCATAGGCGGATCCTACAAATACAATCGATCTCATTCACCTAATGAATTCGCTAGATTGGATTTGATTAATAAAGCTACTAAATGCATAGCAAACATAATGCGAAATTATGGACAAGACAATCTATAGCGATAGGTTCGAAAATAGCTCTAAATCAGTAGAACCAATATCTGTTTCAAAGTGAGATTAGTCCAATTCGAGAATTAAGTTTATTTGACGATGCTAGTTTTGTTTTTGGTAGTAACTACTTGATTCTATTCAGATACTATTGATTCGTGCTCAAGGTATGTCAATATTGCTACCAATTATCGATCCAAAATCGAGGATTTCATAAAAATAATTCTTGGTAAAAGCCATAGAAAGTCTTCGGAATATCTATGATGTTCTTCTATTTTGTTATTATCCAGTCCTTAAACGAGAGGGTTACTATTCTAGCCCACCTGCAACACTGTCTCATATATAGCCACAATGCGATTTGTGTTTAATCCTTTAGCTGATGAGGCGGCCGATCTGACACCATCGTCATATGTTAAAGACATGAATAGTAGATAGTTATTTGGATGAGGATCAAGTCCTGCGAGAAGTTTATTCTTTGTCAAAGCCATCTTCATATTCTTACCGTGATTTACCTCGAAGGTAGATATAGGTTTACCAACGGTTTTAATTTGAGCGAGCGTGCCATTCACATTCACATTCGCTTTCAACAGTTCTGCTTTTGCAGTTGTCGGGATTGTTCCTCCACCTATTTGAATGCCTATTGAGTCATTCGGTTTGACATTCAATGAATTCAGTGCAACCGTAGAGGCAGTACCGCTGGAAAAATTTCCAAGAAAGAAACCATTGGTCAGAATTCCCATCAACTGCATTGGTTTTATTGATTTCCACGTGAGGTGACCCTCAGTCTGGCTCTGTAAAGATTGATTTTGTATAATCCTAACCTTGGGAATAGTAATTCCAGAGACATTCTTAGACAAGTGACCGTAAGTAGTGGTATCTAATGTACAATTGCACGTACTATTTATTGGCACTCTTTGTGCTAGAACGGGTGTAACTATGGAATACAAAAATGATTTACTGGTTGTCGCAGAGGACTGAAAAGGCATAGTCAATGGTACCCACGGTAATAACAGAATAATTAGGCTCGCAACCAAGAGTGCAATAGCGTATTTAGCTTTGGCGCGGCGAACGTTTTCTGAAATTCTTCTTTGATGGGAATTGACGGAATTAGGAGTCCACAAATTTTTTCTATAAATGTCGTAATGTTGCTCGTCTATAAATCTGCTACGGTTAAGTAGTCCAGAATGCTGTTAGTCATTTTTCGATAGCCAGATTATGCCATTCAAGCCCAGTCTCTGCGATTGGCGCTTGAAACCTCTTTTTATTAATGTCAGGCTGGGGTTATCCAAAACTGTATTGACTTGTGATATGTGTTCTGTATAGCGCTGCGTGACGCAGAATAGATCCTAGGCAACAAAACTTATAGCCATTATTATAACCAGCTAATATTGAGTCATACAAAGTATTACTAACTCTATCTCAGCGAAGTATCAAAACAGCTGCTATGACTATTGAGAATGAAGTTTTGATCGATTGACTTAACAGGCTAATGTTACATAGTACTTGGCAAATAAAGTTTGTGCCTATCCATTTATGCAATCGGTCTTCATCTTCGGGCTTACAGCAATTGTCGAGGTAGCAAAGAACATCGTCCCTAGTCATATCAATAAACTTCTTCTCTATGCCAACAGTGTGTGATAACCCTGCAATAAACTGCATGGTGTTTTTCTTATAACTTGCTCGTGGGTTGACCTCCCTTTTCATGGCAATAGCACAGTCGCATATGCTGTCAGAAAACCGTCAGTATGCAATATTGCGACATATCATATGTGATGTAGATATGAATATAGAATAATGGCGAACAAACGTACTGATCATCATCCTCGTTACAGAATCCTAATCTGTTGATTACATCTTCAATAACCCTGGGGATAGTTTAGTTTATATTTATTCCCAAGTTAGCCGCTCCTGTTAGCTTAGCGATAAAGCTACAGCTGCGAACATTCTCTCCTATTCGATGAGATTATTTGAACGTGAGAGGACATACGTAGAGACAATATTGTATGCATTCTACCTATATATTCTAGGGCTAAGTTTCAGAAATACATCTAAAGCAATCCAACCATTTGGAAAAGAGAGAGGAGGAAGGAGTCATGTTGCAGTATGGAAATGGGTTCAGAGATTCAATCCAAGACGTATATATTGTTGTAAGAGAGTAGTGCCTTTCTAATTGATGAAACCATGTTGCAGATTGGTCCTGATCAGGCCTGGTTATGGATTGCAGTAGAGCCAGTACATAAACAAATCCTGGGAGTTTACATCTCAAGACATAAGAATATGATCGTAGCTGAATCATTCTTGAAATCATTAATCAAGAATTATGGCAAACACGTGGTTTATAGTGATGGTGGAACTTGGTATCCTGAAGCATGTCTACTCTTAGGACTAGAGCACAGATTACATTCGCCATATAAGAGTATAGTTGAAGGAAGAGTAAAATATCTAAAGGATAGAACTAAAGCTTTTGATGATTATTTTCCGTGTATGAGAGATAGATTCTGCAATCTTAGACATGGTCATAAATGGCTCATCCTCTTCCTATTTATACACAATTGCGTTATCAATTCTAGTATTAGATTTGACGATCTAATGAGGTGGAAATATCGCTAAGTTAGCAACGCCAGTTAGCCGCTAGGTACTGTTATATAATGCGGAACAGGGAAATAAAACGAAACTGCAAAGTAGTCAGGCGGAACTAAAAATCCGAATCTGAAGTACTCTACTTCACATTGAATTCAATTAATCCAGAACAAAACTTACAATAATAAAATATTATCCAAATATTATATTACTGGTTTCTAAAAGATAGAGGAAAGAAGGAAGCACACTTCTACTGCTATTTTATGATCTCTAGGTTAGGAACTATTTTATATATTGAGCCCCGACCAAGCGAAACTATGTACAAGTAACCATCAGGACCAACTTCCATATCTGATATGCCACCAAAATTAGATCCAAATATCAATCCGTTTGTTTCGTTATCTGTGTCAGCTACTTGATCAACGAGGGGACCTTGTAATGCTAGACTTGTTCTATTTGCATTCATCTTAAAGTGAAATATTCTACCATGATGAATATCAGATACGAAGACATCATTTTCATAATTTTTCCCCAGTTTTGAAGAGTTAAGAAAAAGTATCTTAGTAGGACCGGTTGTATCATGCCACGAAAACTCAGGATCGTGATATTTGCCCTTACCGCCAAAGGTAAATAACTGAGAGTAGTCGAAATCCGGAGGTGCTTTTCCCTGGACTTGCACCCATCCGCTATTAAATCCTGGTTTCACCAAATTAATTTCATCATTTGAACCTGCACCATTTTCTGTGTCCCACAAATTTTTAGTCAAAGGATCAAAACCTAATCCAAACGTATTTCGTATCCCATAGGCGTAGTACTTGTTTACAGGACTGGTAGTTCCAAGTATCCCGTTACCTACGGGCTTGCCATCTTGAGTGATTCTAAGTATCCCACCTGTGCCGTCAGCCGGTCCTCCGTCAGGTACGTTCTGTGCTTGACTACTATGACCATCTACATCTCCGATTGGGACGTACAAATTATTATCTGGACCAACTACTATCGAGCCAGCGTTATGTCTAGGTCCTGGAGTAGCGGGTAGATCCAAAACAATCTTCGGATTGATGAGTTTCCCTCCAACATACTCGTATCTGTATACACGATTCGCAACAGACGCACTACCATCAGGACTACTAGTTGATGAATTTGTCTTCTCAGTAAAGTACAAGAAAACATACGTAGGACCGTCCCTATTATGTGCGACGGCAATTCCAAGCATCCCTCTTTCTACCTGTGATTCCACGTTTACCTTTAGAAGAGGTTTACTCAATACCTTGCCATTTAGGATTCTCTCTACAGTACCTTTGGCCTTTTCTAATACCAAGATGTCGTTATTCCCTACGAAGGCTATAGTGGTGGGAAGGCTCAATCCGCTAACGACCGTATCTGTTTTCAAGTGAAGGTCTTTTAAGATAGGTGTTCCGGCATTGTGGGCAAACAAAGAACCCGGTATTTCCATTACTCTTGAAGGCACATTGCTGGTATTATTCACAGCATTCCCCTGGGCATATATCGATTGATAGTTCATGCGAAAGTTGATGTTTGGACCAACCGACAACAAAAGAAAAACACTAACTAGCAGGAGTGAAAATGATAGTCTTCTTAGCATATCTTATTCATTACTTAATTTAGACCTTTATTATTAAATGCATCTCAATATCTGTTTTGATTACATGTGACATTCAGATGGTTAGGCTTAATCGCGTGATTACTTCATAATCCAGTACTAACCAGATGGTTATCCTGTGACAACAATTTGACTTGAAAGCACATATCTTGTGACTGTATCTCAAGTAGAATCCGACAGACCATTAGGCTCAGAAAAGATGAAAAACTGTCATTAATTTAATGAACCTATTTAGGGGCAAGAGAGAAAGACTGGACTCTGCTGTTTCCGCCATCGACAACGTACACAATCCCCTTGGAATTAACTGTGATTCCTATGGGACTTTGGAATTGTCCGTCACCAGTACCAGTAGATCCCCATTTTGTTATAAAATTTCCATTGCTATCAAACTTTTGGACACGATTATTCTCTCCATAATCCGCCACATAGACATTGCTTTTAGAATCAACGCCAATTCCGCTCGGATTTATAAATTGTCCATCAGATAATCCTGTCGAACCCCAAGAAGTAAGAAATGTTCCATTGCTAGTAAATTTCTGAACAGCAGTCTCAGCATTCCCTAAATCGGCTACGTATATGTTATCATTAGAATCTGCAGAAAGCTGGGTTGGATTTGTAAATGTTCCGGGACCAAACCCTAGATTTCCCCAAGCAGTAATGAATGTGCCGTTGCCAGTGAATTTTTGTATCTTGCCGCTGATCCCTGTGAGATCTCCTACATACACATTTCCATTAGAATCAGTTGTTATGCCAGCCGGCTGCGCAAACGAGCCGTGACCTACACCTTTTGATCCCCATTTTCCAACAAAGGAGTACTGTTCTGGTCCGATTGAAAATACTTGATAAGTAGCGATAGTGCTTATTACAAGCAAGCTAATTAGAATTGAACTGCATAGATAGATGCAAAAACTACTAAGACGAGGATTTTTCTCTTGTTCTAGCATGAATTGGGATTGGACTCTTCCGTATATAAAAAATTAACTATCGATAGAAGTCAAATGTTCTGAATAATATAGAGATTTATCATTACCATAATTCAAAGGGCCACTGATTACCTCTACATAACAAATTCCTGAATAGATTAGATAGTAAATAGGCTAATACGCGCCTAATTTATGATGTGATCGCTATTTAGAGAGAATTGAACAATTGAAAGTTCTAGTTTATTGTAGAGATCTTGCCTAGAGATACCACCAGTTAAATTCGAATTTGTGACTCTATCTACCTATCCGGTTATGTCTTTGTGCTGTGACAGAAATAATAATGTAAAAGGAAATGAGTGATCCATTTGTTAGATTCAGTGAACGCTTCCCTGTGGGGGCATCGGTCTATTGCTAGGGTTGGCCTCCAAACCGAAAATTGGAGTACTTCCATAATGGTTCTTGATCTTCATGGGGTCAAGCCACAAGCTTATAACATCATTTCCAAGAAACTTTATGCTCACCGGAATACCAGTAACTGGACCATTTCTCAGGCTTGCAGTGACCGTGCCGTTGAATTGCTTCGTATTGTTGTTCGGCGAAGATATTTTTGATAGGTCGAAGTTAGTGATTGTGTGGGAATGCAACGCGGAACCGTTTACCATCACCATTCTAATTGATGCATCAAATACGGGAGTAAACGATAGGTTGCCATGGCTAGCTGTCGAGTTCGATATTGCATTTAATAAATTTGATTTCCAGTGCCCAGAAAGAATCCATTCTGGTTTGCCAGTCTTATCAAGCTGGACACTAGAGATAGTGCCGAACTTGTATTTGCCCGCCTCGGAGGGGTAACCAGGCTGCGCAAAGATCATCATATCCTTCATTGAACTAACTACAAATACCCCCAAGGTCGTGGCAAGTAAAGAAGCAACAGCGACTATAGCAAGTGATATAGTGATAGATTCACTGAAGTGTTTATCTCTTCTCTCTATTGACATTAAATAACATTATTTGTTGTACGTGCTTTATACCTAACGAATATCACACTAATAACTAGTACTTTGATTATTCAGAGGTAAACCATTTTTGCGACATATCCAGCAACAAAAATGAGTTCCTGGCTCAAGTCTTATTTTGACCGCGATGTAATACTATGGCCGAATTCACTAATGCGGAACTGGGCGCCAAAATGGTATCCCCGTGCTCAGATATCAACCGGGTATATAACAGTCCTATTTCAAAGATAGTCCCAGTATTTCCAAAGACTGTTATTTTATCCCCAATCTTGAATGGTCGCGTAAGTGATAGATATAACCCTGCTATCATATTACCCATAACTGTCTGTGAGGCAAAGGCAAGAACCAAGCCCGCTACAGTAGTGATAGATGCCGCCAAGAACGGATCGTTGCTAAGATATGAGAGGATAATGGCTGCAAATATGATTGCAGTAGTGATTCTAACGAAAGCCTTTATGGCACTTGCGTTTGCTTGAAAGTAATCGCGTGTTACTCTATAAATTACTTCACTTACAACCTGTATGAAGAAATATCCGATAATACCAACTTCTACAATCTTTACGTATCTTAGATAAGTTTCAGGAATGAGGCCTTCCAAGAAAATGGTCAGAATACCCACAACCAAAATTAATATAATACCCGTCGCGGCCATTTTCTTAAGCGATTTTACCCTTGTTCCGTATTCTTCGAGAGACTTCCTGTTTTCGTCTATTCGTCTATTGGCCATGATCTATATCTAAATATTAGAGTTTATGGGGGGCACACTCTTAACTTTGACTATTATTTGAATCCTAATAAAAGATGGAATCACTCAAGTAATAATCATGAACACTTTTAAGATAAATTTATGGTGACGGATTTAGAACATTCAATTAATTCTATACAAGTTATGACAGTTTCATTTGAATTATAGTAGAATAAAATATAATCTAATCTCTAGGGATAAAGGTATTATCATGAAATCACGAGCGATTGAATTTATGATGACTTCAAACTTTGCATTTTGACAGAGGATTGTAATCGATCGTAATTTGGTAGTGATAACACTTGTCAACTTAAGCATAATTATTTGACTTAGTATTCTGCCATACTAGACAAGAATAGACTCCGATATACGACAGCACCTATAGCATAATTAGCACTAACATTCATTGCA
>JBQCDO010000230.1:0-9838 GCA_051961195.1 Nitrososphaeraceae archaeon
ATTGTATGTCACCTAACATATTGTAATATACATTACTCTATATATTTTTTTCGTCATTTATAAGCAGATTAATACTTAGAGATAATTATATTACTTGTTATCACAGTGTCTATTTTTGACAAGCCAGTTTCGATAACGGAAATAATTCGAGAAATCTTAGCATCCAATGCATTATACTATTCCGCACTCCAATCAGGAATCGCTAATTATGCGGCTTTGGGCAAAAAAGTTAAGCCCGAAATCGAGAAACGTACGGCTTATGATGTCGATGTCAGGGCAATTGTAGCTGGATTGAAAAGAATTGCAAATATTATAAGAGAGCACGAAGGAGAACAAAATCGTTTAGACGATCTAGCATATTTTGAACAGATAGCTGACGACAATCTGAATGCCATTACTAGCAATGCAAAATCTTCGATCAAGATATCATTAATCGGAAATATTGTTAATCTAGAGTTAAAGGATGAAATTGCATATGATCAACTATCAAATGTATTATCAGATATTTTTTGCAGAGAGACTGAATATAGTCTATTTCAGACCTGTAGGCGACTAAGTCTGTTTATAGAAAATGAAGAATTTTCTAACACTCGGAGACCTGGGTCAGCTAAGTACCTGAAAAAAATAAGGAAAGGATTGTCAAAAATCACAATCACTATTCCATCTAATAATGAATTTAATATTACAACTCATCAAGAGGCAGATCTTGAGAAAAATTCATTTCGCATATTATCATTTATAGTTCGTCTACTATACAATTATCAACTCCCCCTACATGATGCTTTCATAACTTCAAATAAGGTTGTGTTAATTCTGAGTGACAAGGATGCGGCTAAGACATATGAGATATTAAGAACAAAAATGTCTGGTCAATAAACTGACTGACTTTTTTTAGTAATGGACCAAGATACTCGTCTGTTATTTTCGAGTACCCCTATCGTAAAATATACTTGCACGATCCACTTAGCTGTACAATCTAGGTTTTTGAATTAATTGTCATTACTCATTATAATTCAAGTCTGCATGTCAAATGATCTAGTAAATAAATCGTTAAATAATTATTCGGTAATCTTATCACGGAAAAATTGGCCTCAGATGAGCACTTCTAAGAGGTAAAAGGCACATTAGTCGTTGTCCTACCCCTACTCTTCAATATTTATTCTGGCTGCCGTTCAACAAAAAACCTGGTAATCTTAAATCAAAGGATAGATTGTTTGCTATGCAAGTGGTTGCTGAATCGAAAAGTCTAACAAAACAATCCAATATGCTCATTTTTGGTTGAATATCGGTGTCTTTCTGCATTATACATAGACTATCTACTATTTAGTAGTAGCAGCAATACTAAGCAAACGCCATCAACTTAACAACAATCCAACTGCAGCCAAAAGGCATAAGATGATTCTATAGATATTAGATCGGATTCGTCTCTCGATTTTATTATATCTACCATCTCATGATCGTAATTGTACATATTGATATGCATTCTGCATTCCTTAATGAATCACCATTCTACATGTTAATTGGTTATTAATCAACCTAAGTAAGTTTTTAATAATACTTCGTAATACAATATGTAAATGTCATCAAGTGAAAGTCTTAGATGTGAGGAATGTGGACAAGAATTTGATACTATTGATACTCTAAATGAGCATCAAACATCTGAAAGAGAAGAACACGAACTTAGAAACAAGCGAATAATTGATTAAATCTAAAATGAATATATTTATTAGTACCCAATTATGTCCGTACATCAGTCCGTGATTTTGTACGTCGAGTCGACCAGGTTTTATTCAGATACTGTACTCGATTAATTCTTTCTCTCTCTTGTTGGAGCCACCAAACCATTTAGCTAGCTTACTTACAAATATTTACCTATATGTTGTCCTATATGATACTGGTCTATGTAAATATCGATTAGAATAAATCTTTTTCAGACAACCACATTTTTCTTAATTGGTCACGTGGTACAATAATTTCTACAGCGCCACTACTTCATAATCGTACTGAAGGAATACTACTACATTTAACCCAAATTCTTGAATAATTCGTGCGTATTGGATCTCATTCCTAATTTGTCTGTGATTCTAGCCAGAGCATTTTTTATTGTATTTTCCTTCAAATCCAAAATCTCTGCTAATTCCGAAATAGATAGCTGCTCTTCTTTTTGTAGAGCATATCTCTCCATTATGAGGCAGATAAGACGACGCTCAATATCATCAAAATTAACTTTCTCAGTTTCATGTATCTTTTTTATAATATTCTGCTTTAGTGCCCTAAGATCATTGAGCCGAGTCTCCAAATGTAGTATTTGTTCTTCTACACCATCTAGATTCTGTTGTAACATTAAAAGAAACTGACCTAGGGAGACCATTGATTTTCGTCTAATATATTTTGCATTCAGAGTTATGGGTTCTTTTAAATTATCGACGTGATGAAGTGTAATAGAATGGAGTTTATCAAATTTTTTGTAAAGGGAATCTGCCTCTTTATATCGTGATTCTGTGATATCTTGATTTCTTACTGTAAAATTGTCGTGAGAAACTGAAATATTGATATTGAATGAAGAATTGAGTTTATAATATTTTCTATCTGGTGCACCTAGGTTACTTCGTTGGAGATAAGATTCGATCATACCAGAATCTTCTAAAATCTTAACATGACGCAAAATTGCCTGCTGGCCTGTACCCATTTCTCTAGCTAGCTGATTAAAATACATGGGTTCGTGTGAGATTAGGCTCAAAATTCTTCTTCTTGTTTCATTACCCAGTACATCTAGGAGTACGTTGGTGTCGGCTAGAAACGAGGTACTGTCCATTATCTCCCTTACCATGGCTAATTTACTCCCATTTTAGATTTTCATACATTTCTTCTTGTTTTTTCATCTTGTTAATATTTCTAGAGAGTGACGACTTTAGGAAACAGCTCTACAAAATATAATTGAAAAGTTCAAAAAAAAGATAGATTCTATTCACATATCTGCACCATAGCCACCGCCGCCATAACCTCCTGGCATGGCATGACCGCCATCAGCGCCTGGTCCGGATGGCATATCTTTGGATTTAGATCCCGCAATTATATTATCGATTCGTAGGATCATACATGCAACTTCGGTTGCCCCATTTAGTATGTGTTCCTTTACGGCAAGAGGATCATATACATTCTTTGAAGTCATATCAGCAATCTTCTTGTTTAACACATCAATTCCATACCTAGACTCATTACTTTTAATCTTTGACCGTAACTGAGCTTGTGTATCGATTGGATCCATGTCAGCATTTTCTGCAAGTACAACTGGAATTATTTCGATACTATCAGCAAATTGTTCTGCAGCCAATTGGGCACGTCCCTCAAGCGAATTAGACCATTCTCTTATTTGTTGAGAAATTACAGCTTCTGTAGCACCTCCTCCTGGTATAACATAAGGATATTCTATCACATCTTTAATTGTCATTAGTGCATCGTGTACAGATCTTTCTGCCTCATCAACTACCTTCTTTGAGCCTCCTCTTAATAGAATTGATAAAGCTTTAGGATTCTCGCACCCTTCTATAAAGACCCACTTGTCTGTTTCAACTTGATGCTCCTCAACGACTTGAGCATAGCCTAGGTCTTCAGTGTTTAATTCATTTACATTCGTGATCATTCTTGCTCCTGTAGCCTTGGCCAACTTGGACATGTCACTTTCCTTAATCCTTCTTACGCCAAGAATACCTGCTCTAGCCAAATAGTGCTGTGCCGTATCATCAATACCCTTCTGACATAATGCTACGTTAGCACCAGCGGATGAAATTTTATTTACCATTGATTTCAGCAAATTGTTTTCTTCGTCTATGAATTTCTGCATCTGTTGTGGAGTATTGATATTAAGTCTGGTATCGAATTCCGGTTTTTTGACCTCTAGGGCACAATTCAACAACGCAATTCTAGCATTCTCCATTTTCTTGGGCATTCCTCCATGTACTATCTCCTTATCCAATACAATTCCCTGTATTAGTCTTGTATCGTTTATCGATGCTCCGGCTTTCTTTTCAATTTTGATATTATCCAAGTCTACTCTGTACTTGCTTTTGCTAGAACTAGTTAGACTATCTGTTCTGGCATCGCTATCTATAGATCCCTGCTCTTCAAGAATCTTTAGAATTGCATCAACTGCTAGATCTGCCAATATTGCAGAATTCCCAGAAACAATCTTTGATGCCATCGATGTTTTTGCTACTTTAACAAGAACTCCTTTGTCCTTTGGATCTATCTCTGTAGCCATATCCTTCAGTATCCTTACCGCTTTACCTAATGCTCTTTTATAACCGTCTACAATAACAGTCGCATGCACTTTCTTGTTTATCAAATTTTCTGCCTTTTCAAGCAATGCTCCTGCAAATACTGCAACTGATGTCGTGCCATCTCCAACTTCATTATCAACTGACTTTGTGACCTCCACCATCATCTTTGCGGCAGGATGTTGTACCACAATTTCCTTGAGAATCGTGGCTCCGTCGTTGGTAATGGTTACGTCTCCCATAGGATCCACCAACATTTTGTCCAATCCTCTGGGACCTAAACTAGACTTGAGAATTTGAGCTATTAGTTTTGCAGCTGTTATATTGTTTTTTTGTGCATCTTCTTTCTTTGTTTCAGTTGTCCCCTCTTTTAAGAAGAGAACGGGAGTTTGTGGTTGTTGTAATGAAGACATATTCTTAGATATCTCCTCAGTTACTAACAAATGGTGTTTATCATATATAATTTTAACTAAAACAATGATAGTCGTACGTACTGAAATGAAATGCCATGTGCAATCTTTCAGGTTCTGTTATCACAGTTTCGTCGTTATATTTATTGAGTGATACTTATTGTATTTGTGCTGCATGACTGTTTTTGGGCTTCTGGCATATGGAATATCTCATAATTGGTTAGAATATACTTCCGCGCAAGATCAGGTTTAAGATGTATTTAGAAGCATTGAAGAGATATATATCAGCATTTAAAAAGAGATGAAGAATAACCCAAGGAAAATGAATCATTTACACTTAAAGATTTTGGTAAAAGAGGCATTTAAGAATGCAAAGATTTGAGAGTATGGTCCATCTATTTATGTGATCCACCAAGCGAGGGATTAATTATAAACATGGGGCTGTAGAGTTGGAAGATGTCAAATTACCATTCACAGTAGGAATAGAAAAAAGTAGGCTAGGCAATGGGGTTTATAATATTTGACCACCACTAATTTCTTCCAAACAAGAACCACTAATTGATGTCTCTGACACAGGTAAGGGGATAAAATAGTAGCAGAATTACGCGGTGTAAAAAAGAGCATATCAAAATAAATGTACATTATAACTCTCGAAGTAGAAGCTACCGAAAATGCAGGAAAAGAAAATTATAAAATTATTAATCTGCCGAAAAAAGATGACACTATGCAGCTAGATCTACCTATACGAATAGGATACCCGAAATAAGCTTGTATAAGAAGGAACTTGACTTTAGAAGTGCATACGAGTATATTCTCTTATATAATGCTCAAACGAATGTCTTGGATATTCATTTATGATTTGCTCAGTAATTTGAATTCACTCACTTGGTCATCAACTAATGAATATGATCCTATAGGGACTTGGACTGGTCTTGAGGACTATTGACAATGGTAGCAGTGGCTTGATTATTTGTAAATATCTTAGTCGGTCTGAGTATATCATGATACAGTTTGATATGATTTATTGCTGTAATATACCATCTCAAATTTTTCTTGAAGCCTTCTACGGCATTTTTGTATTTATCATAAGTCTTATCCAATTCTATGAGAGCGTCTGTGATGGCATTCGGCGTTCTTTTTGCAGTTATCCCAAGATCTTTTGCGGCAAACTCGTTAAAGAAAGGCAAGTCTGAGGCAATGAATGGAATTCCATGTCCCAGAGCATCGAACATAACGCCTGACCCAGAAGAAATTTTGTATGGTAACAAGACTGTATCTGAAGCGTAAAATAGTGCTGAAAGATCTTCATCTGAGAGATAATCTTGATTCAAATTTATTATGTTACTGGCATCGTTTGCAAGTCTGTCTAGCTGAATTCTTTCGCCAGTAGAGTGATTTACGGATGAATTGACTACAATTGTCCAATTTTCTGGTACTTTCATTTTTTCCAAGATATCCCAGCCTTTAGCAACTGTCATAAATCCAAAGGCTAAAGCAATCCTGTCGCTATTCCCCTGTGGGAGAGAGCTAAATCTAAGTCTTGCTTCATTTTTACTGATTCTAAAAGTTGACGTTGCAGGCTCCGCACCATGATATATTACGCAAGGTTTTTCCCCACTGCAGCTGTTCTTCCTTTTGGCGCTAATGAGAGCCTTCATATAATCAGAAAAAACTATACCTGCACTACTTTTGAGTAGCTTTTCCTTATTCTGATTTTGAAATGCTCTATAGTTGGCAAGATATTTCCAGTATATGCTAATACTTTCCAACCTGCTCTTTATGCTTGATAATAATGTGTGTTTATCATTATCTGTATTCTTTTGTGAAACCAACAGACTTTCCTTTTTATTCAATATTATTTCTGGTATTTGCATCCATTGTCTGAGTGTATATCCTGAATGAAATGTAGTAACTATGGGAACAGTACATTTTTCATAGAACAAGTCAATCGTGGTCTGAATTTTGCCTGGCTTATACGAATAAAGCTTTAGACCATACAAACCTGGCTCATACTGTATATGTACTATGTCAGGCCTAAACTTATCCACCAAACTTAATAGAATTTCGGAGTTATGAATATTGGTAGGATAGAGCCCAACAAAATCTCCCTTTCCTTGTTTATCGCATGCTACATAAACATCTACACCGTTTGTCTCAAGTTCGCGTACGAGGTTGTAGGTATATCGTCCGACACCGCCATTTATCGGTGGGTACTCCGGTGAAACCATCAGTATCTTTATGGAAGTAAAAGGCGTTTGAGAATAAAAATTGTTGGCAAGATCAATATTTGTGACACTCGCGTTGTTTGGATTAGCAGAGCTCAAATCTACATCATCCATATTGACTGTACTTAAGTATCATTAGTGTTAAAATAGATATTTATTCTTTACTCACCATATGTGAGTATGTCTAACTTTTTAATCTATTTTGATAATCAATCAAGCCTTCGCTCGCGCGCGTCAAGTATATTCCCACAATAATGATTTCATGAAGAATGTTCCAATTCTAAAGCAAAAATAATAAAATTGGATTATTAATTTAGTTGATTATGTCTATTCCTTCATCTGTACCATCTGGTCTTCTTTTATATTATTCACTGACAGACATATCTTTGTTAGTCAAGGATTATCATCGTTAGTAATAGTACGTTTTCTATGATCTCCAGGAGTTAATGGGAAACCGACCGAGCCTCGGCCTGCCGTGCAGCGAGTTACCTTACAATTGGTCAACCAAGAGAAGTAGATGGAAAGCAATTACTCTCTGTACTAGGAGAAGTATGTAGTTTGATATAAATTTAGTAATACAGACTACGTTATGTTCGTCCATAATTTTCTATAAAGATGGAAATGTTACTACTATTTTATATTAAAATCATAATTAACACTCTGGCAATATGATAACTTTTCCATAGTTTTGTTCTCACCTTGTGTTATCAGTTCTTTGACTGTTTTCGTAGAAAAGTCTGCATTTTGCAGCATACTAGGTGATTCTAATTCACTCCTTACTATTCTTGTAACAGATTTTATTTGTGCACCATAATTGTTGATTAGAGTATTGTATTCTGACTTTATCTTTTGCAACTGATGAGGATCAATCTTAGACATATCAACTTTTTTTTGCACAATGTCATATAATATTTCTATAAGCTGGATGTGTCTGGTAATAAGTCTTGACATTTTTATATTATCCATATTCTTATCGCTAAAAATAATATCTTTAGCTCTGCTTTCAACTTCCGCCATATTGGAGGGAAGTCTATGTATTTTTCTTGGGTAGTTTTCTACAATAAAGATATTTTTATCGTTCCTTGGAGATGCATAAATGACTTCTCTTACGGGAGTATTGCTAAGTAGGCTACCATCCCACGCATACAAGTTATTTTCGAGTTCAATCCATGGAAATCCATATATTGGATAACCAGAGCTTGCTAGGATATGTTTTGCCTTTATTTCCATTTTCGTATTGTCAAATATAAGTGGTCTGGCTGTCATCACATCTACAGCAGTTATTATAAGTCGAAGTACCTCTGGTAGTTCTTCTTTTGTTGCAGCAAGGTTGAGCTTTTTATAATCTATGTATTTATCGAGTGTTTTTGCAAGTGCCGAATGGTCATAGAAATAAGTCCAATTTATTGGGTTAAGAAAATCATAGTAGTGTTCTTGATGCTCTCCTTTATCGCGATGATAAAAAATACCACTACTAGTATTATAATCCTCATCATAGCTCCAAGGAGGCCAGTGTGACCATATGGGAGTAAACATTTTGGGAACACCAAACATCGCAGCATTAGCCGAAGCAGCAGATATTTTCTTGTAAGTGTATCTCTTAGCTTTATTGTCATAATCAAGGAAAAAAGTGTCTGGGATGATAGTGGGACTACTTTCAGCAATCTCCATCCAAAAATCCTCAAGGTCTTTTTCAGGATGGTCATTTTTGCTTCCAACAATTATAGCAGCATTTACAGCTCCAATGGATGTACCTGCAACTATATCTATTCTTACATCCCTTTTTACTAATGCTTTGAATACTCCACATGCAAAAGCTCCTAATGAGCCTCCTCCTTGCAACACAAGAACATTCTCTACCTCTCTTGATTCTTTATGTCGTGAATGGCTATCTTCTTCCCTAAATAAATAACTCATTTAAATGATCATGGTTTGTATTCTTATTATAATTTATAATAGATCCATTAGGATATCCGTTAGTAGTGATATGTAGTGGCGGCGGTATTGGTAGTTTTGCTTTATATAATAACTCTGGGTGCTCTTCCTAGCATCTATACGAATCATAAGTACATAAGATAACAATAAAATAATATAAAATCAATTCAAAGACGAAATCGGGTGCTCCCCTTCTTCTTCTAAAATTATAACCAATTATTCTCCATCTATTTGAATCATATTGATTATTTTATAATATATATGTAGCTAATTCTCGGCCTGGCCCTGGTCCCCTGCAGATTTCCTGGCGAACTACAAAATCAATATATGGCCATTGTAGAGACATGCTGGAACCTCGTAAGGAGAATTTACAGTATGAACGAAGTTATAAGGCAGCAAGAACTCATTTCGTATGATAGAATACCTGATTTGACTGGACTATAGACTATATATCTACGCCAACAATATATTAGATTGGTGTAATGTTATCACATATGCGGATCAGCTGACTGCAATTTGAAATCATTAAAGTTGGATATAGTCTATGCCAGTCATTGGAGCACTACTAATATCTTTTTATTTACATTTGAGCCTTATTTTATAGTTATAAAATGCACTTTTTAACGGTACATATATGCATAATAAATTCGGTTGTTTATTGGAACAAGTCTCTATACCTGTTCTTCTCCAGACTATGGTTTAATATTCCAAATGAAAAGTCATTTTCTACAATGATAGTTTATCACCGTAGCTTATGTATTAATTTTTCATAATCTAATCCTCTAATACGGCGTACCTTTTGTTTCTCTTTGGCTTTTTAGTGCTTCTACAAACCACTCAAATTCATCTAGGAATCGTTTGACTCTCTTTTCATATCTTTCATCAACTAACTTTCCATTTTCATCGAAAACCTCATGTACTCTTGATATTGGAAATGATGAAGGTATAGATGGTGCTCCTAGCTCAGCAAATATTAGCCTCATTTGCTGAG
>JBQCDO010000231.1:0-2258 GCA_051961195.1 Nitrososphaeraceae archaeon
GTTACGCCAGCTGCTTTTGCAATGTCTATTTGAGTCTTATTTTCACCACTTCCTAGACAAGACAGATAAATGACAGTTGCTGCCATACCCATTGGGTCTTTTCCTGCGGATATCTCTTTTTCAGTAACTTGATTCATTATAGCCATGGCTCTTCTCTTTGTTCGTTCATTTAGACTTATTTTATTTGCCACCTTTACAATACACTTCATAGGATCTAAAATTGGGATAGATATCCCAAGTTCAATGCTGAGAATTCTATATGCCTTAGATATCCTCTTCTCCCTAACAGAGCTAGCTTGCGCAACCTCTCCTAGGGTCTTTGTGATTCCTAGTTCTCTGCAAGCCGCATAGACTGCGGCACCTAGAACAGTATCTATTGTCCTTCCTCTTACTATTCCTTTTTGTTGAGCCTTTCTATATGTGTAAGCAGTTTTTTCGACTACTGCATCTGTTAAACCTAACTTATCCTTTAATCGGAATAGTTTGTGAAATGCAATCATGAAATTCCTATCAGTTGATTTGTGAAGTTGTGTTCTAAGATTCCATGTTCTTAATCTTTGCATCTTGGAATATGTGGCACTATCCAATTTATGGCCACTGGCATCTTTATCTGTTCTTCCAATCGTAGTGGATAAACCCATATCATGGTATGCAATAGAAGTTGGAGGACCTAGTCTGACCTTATTATAGTCTTGCTCATTGCCAAATGTGCGTGAATCCGGCCTTGCACTATCTTCGAGGCGATCATTAATTACCATACCACATTGGGAGCAAATTAATTCACCAGATTCGACATCCGTTATAACTGTTGATACCCTATAATGGCCATACTCATGAACACGATTGCTATCACAGACCGGACATGTTATACTTGTAACTTCATTTTTCATTGTAACGAATAATCGTCGACAACATATTATGTAATATATTGTAGAAAAAACTACTTAAAGCTTAGTCACTTTACCACGCTTAAATCTGTTAATCCATGGCGCTGAACAATTTAGATTTCATTAGTTATTTTTATTTATTATTCTATAGAATCTTGCTAATGTCACAAATGCATCTTTAGGTTTTAGATTTTGGAGATATCTTGTTAAAGTTGGAATATTATAAGACGGAACATCTAATTTTTTTACAATAATGTATTTGCTTTGGGATATACTCTTTTAAATAAAGAGATCCACATATATGAGTCCGGCAAAATGGTGTAGCGGGTTTCTGTTCCGTTCCCAGTTGCACAATTTGGTAAAGAGGAAAGGCCAAATACGGAACTGGCCGAAAAAGCCTCTTACATGCGGGACTAGTTATCTGTTGTTCATCCATACAGAAGTAAAATTTGGACCATGTTTTCATCTCTGGTATTAAAAGGCATATGACAACATTCTATTATTCTTTTATCTTATACGAGTCCAAGATATCCCATTATTTATACGAATAAGGCCTAGGATGAGATGTAGATTAGTAATATTCGTAATATGAATAAAAAATAGTTGTTTGCCCTATTCGTTTCACTACTTCGTAGAGCTTGAGTTAGATGCGCTTTGATTTAATGGAGCACCACCTATAAATTTGCCAGGAGAAGATGACGCATTTTTAGTCGATAGCATTCCAAGTGTCTCCTTTGGAGAGCCTGCTAGTCCACCACCCGTTTTGTTTGTTTTGGTCATATTTCCACCCGTATTATTCTGGGCATATACTTTGGATACTATCGCTGGTGCTGCAACTAGACTCATTGACAACAATGCTATACTGAGGGCCACGCCCGCAACTATACTTGCTAGATTTTTGTTCATTTGTCTTAAGGTAAATTGTATTCTATATAACTATTGTAAATTATTAGCCAACATTAATCAATTGAATATATATTATTATCTGATTCTGCCAAGTATAAATCTTTTATTCAGTCTATGTATTCAATCTCTGAACGAGGATCCATATCTAGTCGCTTTTTTTGGGTTGGTTGCCAGTTCAGGAAATGTAGAGGACTTTACAAGGTTTAGCGAAAAGATGATTGTTAGATGCGAAACTATATCATATACATAGTTCTTTAATAAGATGGCGACTAAAGTGCATGGTCCAAGTCCTTGTCACATTTTTATATTATTCCGCAAATTTTTAGTATTAAAATATGACCAGCCAACTAACAATGGAGAGTAATAAAGATATTAATATTGATTTGATTTGTCAAGGGACTCTCGTCATGGTGTAATACAAATTTTGAATGAGACTATGATGAATATATCTTATTTACAAAAACA
>JBQCDO010000232.1:0-3991 GCA_051961195.1 Nitrososphaeraceae archaeon
CGTAATAGAATACACCCACGTGTTACTTCCGGTGCGCGATCTCAGTTTGGTCAGGTTTAGCACTGAGATTTAATATACTAAAACACTAGCAGGAATCATTATCTGACCTATCTGACACATATGACGCAGTCGCAGACTTACAGTTTAACTCACAGGAATCGTGCAATATCTATAGAGTTGGATGATCTGATACCTGGGCATGTGAACGGTATAGACAAAAGGGTGACGTACACTATAGAAAGAAGAGGAAGTGTTATATGAAACATCTTATTAAGATGAGGTAAAGTTAATTTATGTTAGATGTAATTTCCAGCATTTATGGAGTCAAATGTCTAAATCATCATTTCTTCCCCTTGGAGTAGTAAAGTTCATTTAATACATCGTGTAGGATTTCTTTTGCCTCCTGCTCTTCTAACTGTGGTATATCGCCAGTTGGTTCTGATACAGATACCTTTTTTTCTACAGCCTTTACTTCTTTTTCAAGTTCCTTTTCCATTTGAGATATACCTATAGTTTTTAGAAGTGATCAATGACACAAGATTACTTTCCAGCAGGTAGAGTGTGATTTGCGAGCATTTTCATTGTATTCATACACTGTAGGAATCCCATACCTAGAGGATGGTCTTGGGGTATTCCTAACTCCTGTTTGCATTTTTGTTCAAATATTGGCAGCGTACTATTGGCGTAAGAAGAATTTACTCGTGCTTGTGCTTGTTGTATTCCTATTCCTATCCCAACTAGCAAAATCGCTAGTCCTAAGACTGTTGTAAACAACTATAGTTCCACTTTAGTATTAAGAGTGCGAGATCTTAAATTTAACTGTTAGAATCATACCATAGTTACTTCTTTCAGGCTCTGTAAAGTAAAGTACAATAATCATCTTAGCATCTGTGGACTCTAAATTAATGATATCATTATATAGTATCAAACAGTCTGTACGAATCACTATAAGTCTGCTAATATGTAATTAGTTCAACACATTGCACAACATTTGACTACATAACCAAGTCCGACTTAATTATCCCAGAAATGGCAATATAATCCGATATGAGAAACTCCAGATTATAAAAATTATCGAAAAATGGGGTATGCTAAGCGTAGATTAATGTCTTGTAGTAACAGGCAATTATGTGTATGTATATGATGGTGCGCCAAATAATGCATTCTTTATATAAGAATTGTATTGAGGTTTGATGACTTTGCAAGTTGTTCCTATGTTATAATATGATAAAGGAAAACTAAGGATATTCTTACAAGTTATCTAGATTGAATATAGAGTCGAATCTCTAAATATAAATTATAACTCGTCGAAATCGGATAAGTATATCGGAAAAAGAATTACAATACGATATGAGAAATGGCAGGTTATAAATACTGCGCCCTAATATAGACTGATATCATAGGATGGTAATATAATTTATGTATGTTGTATATCATGAGGCGCGCGGTGGCTAAAGATGCCTAGACAACTTGTTCACCGTGAAGAGCTATGCAGATTGATAACCCAAAACTAGTGGCGTCATATAAATGATCAGTGAATCAAAATTCATAGTCAGATCTATATCTATTAACAAAACTTATAGTTGGTATTCTGCACCCATAGGATTTTATAAGTGTCCCCAGAATTTATTGTCTTCATGAAAACAAAGTCCAAGCCCAAGTCAAGTATCATAGCGGCAGCTCTAGCATCAACAATGGTCATGGCATTTATGTCAAGTATAGTCTTACCACAGTTGGAAGTATATGCCATTTCTAAAAATGTAGTTAAGGGATCAATTACAAGTCTGCAGAATGATGAAAGCGGCAAGTCAGCATGGATAGTTTCCGGAGTTTTTAGAGTAGATAATATGAGCAGTAATTCACCTACACTAAATGCTGCATTCTATATGATCAAAAAAGATGGTACCGCGCCTCATACACATACCATATCAGACTTTAAGATCATTGGAAAACCAATAACCAGCAGTAATTCTACCATAGTTAATGGCACATCGACAGTAGCTATGAAGGATGGTCCTCTAAAGCAAGTTCCCACTAGTATAAAGATAATGAATGATTCAGCAGTGAGCATTTGGCTAGACCCATCAAAAACTAAGGGTCATTTCGGAAATACTGTGATATATGGTACTCAACACCTCATATGTGTAGAGAAGCCACAATACTGCAAATAGATTTTTTCCTCTTCTTTTTCTTTTTATTATTTATGGGCATTCGTATACTTTGACTATCAATTCATTTATCATCTCTTGCTGCTTGAACATATCCGCTCGCGGGAAGAATTTTGTGCAAATGCTGGAGTCCGTGCGTTTGTAGATGTTGGTGCAATAGATAATCCTGCAGCGATCAGAAGTCACGATTTGTATGACTAGGGGTAAAGGAAAAGCTCACACATTCTACTTACTTAAGTATGATTACTCATAATAGATGATGATTATTCTTACACGTTGAAACCTAATCTGATATAGCTGTGAGCACGCTTAATGTATTAAAGTCTATTACAGTTGAATGTATGGAAATACTTGAATCATTTGGTTGGATAGCGTTGGGCTCATACTGTATATTAGAAATAGCTTGGAAATTAGAGGAGGTCAAAAACAAATTCAATTACAAGTCAGAACAAGAGAAAGCTATTGACGATGCTGATTTTGGAGAAGTTCAACTGACAATAGGAGATGCAGTCATCACTGAGAAAGGTATTATCAATGCAGATAAAGACAGATTTTACTTGCCAAAATGCCTTATAGATAAATTTGATGGACGTACCCTATGGCTTAATTAACAGGGGATGAAGCAAATAACACATTTAGACGAGCCCAGATGATCAAATCATAAAATTTGGTGATCTAGAAGCAATATGAACTCCTAGTTATAGAACAAACTAAGAGAGGCAATTATAATATCCCAATGTAAAGATCTATAAAACAGTAGATGAGAAATAGTGTCCCAATCGTTATGCGCGCCAACTGCTAAAAATGACTAGACAGCTTGTTAACCGTGAAGAACTAGGCAAACTCATAGGCCAAACAAGTGGCGCCATTTCAGTGATTGATGACCCCTATTATAGGATAAGATAACATCTGGTAACAATACTTACCGTCACTGCAGCCAGATCTAGATGGAGTTGTTCATGTCCAGATTATGCGCGCCACAGTGCCAGTGCAAGCATGTATATGCAGTTGAACTATATCGTAGTCAAAGCCCGACATCTTAGTTTACACAATCAAGTAGTTAGATAAACTACTATTTGCCCTATTACCACTAAACAGTCTCCAATCATTCTAAATCCTGATCCAATTATCTTAGAAATAGTGTCCTTTCTAAGGTGTGAAACATATCACATTAAAAACATTTTCTGGTTTGAGAGATCAAATGTATAAAAAGACACCTAGGTAAGATGATAAAATTTATATGCATATCTATGGGGCGAGCCAATAGCACTCTGCATTAGAAACGATGGAAAAAAGGCATGGTTTGCTGTGCTCAACCAAACCCAATCATGTTTTTCATATAACAGAGAATTCCTATCCTGTCCTGACAAATCTTAGCCCTACACTTGAAGTCGTAAATGTGGTTTGTAAGGGGGACCACTGAACCAATCAAATAGCACTACAATTCCTACGCCAATCTATAATTGAGGTTATTGTTTATTTATACTGATTGGATTACCAAAGTATATTGATAAAACAAAATATCGTTTGTGTCCTTGGCATCCAACTATGGATCTCATAACCATTTATCAATAATTTAGACAAACGTTGCCGTAAATAATGACAGTAAAGATTCAGTTGATGTATATGAACACTCGTCTAGTAAGATTAGTAAAACCCCCACTTTAAAGGCAGTATAATATTTAATCTTGATGCTCTCCGCTACATCTATAAGAAATTATTAATGAAACAGTCTTAAAATTATATCAATGAGCTCATGTCGAAAATTGTTGTCTGAGTATCGCCTGTTAGTGTGATTTCGGATGGAGTTTCAAGATGCATAG
>JBQCDO010000233.1:0-2351 GCA_051961195.1 Nitrososphaeraceae archaeon
CTGCATTCCATTGGGTACAAGACCACAGAAAAGCATTTCAAAACTTTCGGAATATGCTAAAACCAATGAACCATAGCAATGGTACTACCGATATTAGTGTCAGCAGTAATAGCAGTAGTCATACAGCCAGTGGTGGCCAATTATTAATTCAATGTGGAGATCATCACCCTACTAGAACAAATCATACACTTAGATCAATTCAAAGAACACTTCACAGACTGGAAGCAACCGTGGCATTTTGCCAAGACTGAGGATACTAATAAATTGCTTCAAGAAGTATCAATACAAAAGTGTATCTTAGTAGTGATTCTATAATTTTTCTAAATCGCCAGATTTATTCTAAATTTATAAAAACAGTGGTAATGAAACCTTACCTAGACCACCTATCACAAGACAATAGTGAAGATGTTAATGGAATTGATAAATTAAAGGCTCTGTTTTTAAAGTTGTTCTTAGATGAAGTTAAAAAATGCAATAATGAATCAAATAGACACTGGTTCTTAGATTTCGTTAGGTTAAATATTGTTACTCATAGGCTATAACCATGGCCAGCCGAAAAAGTATATGACGCATTAATATCTCCAAAGAATAACACTCTTACCAAATCGCATATTTGATTGGTTAGATAAAATAATAAATTGACTGTTAAACAACGAATAGTGTTTTTATCCGTCAAATGACACTCAATTGGTAGCAATGATGGTAATACCGATCAAGCTTCATCTATGATCATTTTTTCTAGATGAATAGGATTCTTAAGGAATCGTTTAGTTCATTGCGAGTGTGATAGATGCCGAAATAAAGATCAAAGCTCCGATTAATGCACCACTAATATTTATGAGTCAATTCAGCCAAAACGGTTGCGTTTTCTAGACTCCAAGCATACTATCGCGATATATCTATACCAATTACTAAAGTATGGTTATTCTAGTTCTTCTCTTTCTTCTAGTTTAGGTGAAAATCCTGATGGCAATGACCACTGATGTGAGTTCAAATAACTTCGATAAGATTATTAGATGGGTAGAATGGTACTTTTAATCGACGACAGTTCCGATACAGAAATCATCAGGTTAAGAAGGGATAATGTTGCCGTCCATACTAGACACACTCTGATAGGATAGTTTGTTTTATATCTGTGTCCATATATAAAATACAGCTATGAGATAAAAGTAGGCAATTATGGCCTATATTTTCTGATTGATATTGTGTATCAATATCGTTTGTTGCTGCTGTAGTGAATCCTTCATTCCAGAAATTTAATCTCAAGATACTGCAGTACAGCATTGTCCATTCCTCGGAATTAGAGTCTTTGACTCTGAATTCTCAGAGTTTTCTAGAAGCTCCAAACCGCCCTTCCGAGATTACTTGATCTCGGCCTCGGAATATTCTGCGGTCGCACCTGCCACGAGGGATCAGGTGCAAGATTCGAGTCGGGCGCGCACAGCTGCCATGCGACTCGTCAGCTCTGCCTCATTTATAACCCCCCTTGCGATGAGAGAGTGCGCAAGGGAGACGAGCTGCCTCTCTGGGTAGGGAAGCTCGGCATATTGGTGCTCGGAGAGACGGTCCTCTTCCTGGCGTCGCGTAAGAAGTGGTAGGACCGTAGCGCTTTCGTCGAGGGCATCACACATCCCGTCAAGACTCGATTTCCATGGCGGGACCGGGTTGGTGACGCCGTACTTCTCTGCCATCCGGCTCCACACCTGCCCGCGCTCGACAAACTCGTCCAGCGACTTGACTCGTACAGTAGTGACGTCCGGTGTCTTGGACATGCCTGTTCACTTCGTTGAATGACTCTTGATCGGCTCGGTAGCGCGGTGCATCGTCCGCTCCACGTTCGTGGTCACCCCAGGCTTGGGGAGGGCTACTCCGATCATACTATCTCGTGTCACGATTGCGGCCAACTGCTCCTCGCTCCAGCCCTCCGTCCCCGCCGGTCGTACTGGCAGCACGAGAAACCGGTGCTTCGAGTTGGAGTCTTCGACTCGAATCTCAATCTCTGGGGAGAGGAAAAGACCGAACTCCGCAAGCACCTGCCGGGGCGTGCGAACGATACGACGCCGGTAGTTCGGCGTCCGGTACCACTCGGGAGAGTTCCCGAGGATCGGGCGGGGGTAACAGGAGCACAGAGTGCAGGTTACCACGTGATGCAGTGTCGGGGTGTCCTCGAGAATGTGCAACGCCGTAAAGTCACTCGGCGTCCCGAAGCCGGTCGGGTTGAGCCAGTTGATCCCCACCTCGAGACTGGCGGCGATCGGGTCTTCGAGCGCCCGCTTCTTGAAAGCTGGATCGGTCCAAGCCTTGGCGACTAGGCGCGATGCGGGTGCTGGCTCCATCCCCTCGGCGAACTC
>JBQCDO010000234.1:0-2399 GCA_051961195.1 Nitrososphaeraceae archaeon
AAAAGAATAGTTCTAGCTCCTTTTCTACATCCTTCAATCTTTTATCATGAGTTATAACTTTTGGAAATTTGGCAGCAAATCTGAAATGGGCAGGGGTTTTTTAGACCAGTTCTTTACCATAAATGCATTAGGTGTCCTATAGAAAGAAGAATCGATTTCAACAAAATCAAACACTTGGGAATAGTAACTTAACCATTTGGAATTCTCTAGATTGTTAGGATAAAATGGTCCCTGCCAAGCTGAATACTCCGTCTAGAGCAGCCGATATGGTATTGCAAGGTATATGAAGTAAATCAGACAACAAAAATTTGGATAAAGATTGTAAAATTTTATACTTAACAATAGAAATTTGGAAATTAAAAAAAGATTAAAGTTAGTAGTTTTGAAAAGATATGAAGCCATTAATTGACAAATGTATGATTTTTGTTATTCTACGCTAGTTGACTTTCATATGAGTTCGTATTCTCAAAGAACTAATCGCTAAATAATATCTTATTCATTTACAAATATGAGTATAGAAAGCCTAGCAGGGATGTTTTCACAAAGAAGCGGAGCTGATCAATCAATGGGCAGTTCTGTAATGAGTGCGATAATTGGATACTTAGTGCAGAAGATGATGGGTGGAGGGAGCGGAGGAATAGGCGGTATGCTATCCGGTCTTACAGGTGGTAGCCAACCAGGTAGCGGTGGCGGAGGTGGTATAGGTTCTATCCTATCAAGTCTAGGAGGGTTGAACAAAGATCATGAATTAGTAAGGCATGTACAACAAAATACCGGCATACAAGATCCAGAACAAGCCAGACAATATACACAGCATGGAGTTGACATATTAAATGAGCAATCTAAGAATAACCCACAAGGACTTCAATCAATACTTGGTGGATTTTTGGGAAGTGGCGGAGGTGGGAGTCAACAAGGTCGTGGTAGTAGTGGTGGCGGTATTGGCGATATGCTTGGCATCTGAACGATCACATTTTCTTATTTTTATCTAATAATATATCATCAAATGTAACTAGACAGTTTCCTTGAATAAATTCTTGATAACAAATATCGAATAAGATACCTTGATGATCTGGGCCTCAAAATCATATCTGTCAGAAAGAGGTTATTTGGAGAATAAATTAGGTGGGGTATAGCAAAAACACGGAACAGGAGATATCATCTAGATACATAACCTGCAGTTTCAAATTCAAATTTTTGAATCCCAGAAAAATAATATTTTCTACCTTTTATTTTTAAAAAATTTATGGATTGGCACCTGTGGTTAGTTACCACTCAGGATATAACTACTTGAGCTGCTAACCCGATCATTATGACCGTTGTGGCCACCATTATCATGATCAAACCCACCGGAGCTACCTGGCCGAATGCCTGTTATATTAGCTAAGTTATGATCTCTATCAACCTGGTTGCCTAGATTTTGACAATTAATGTCTGACGACATAATTCCGTTTCCACAAACATTAGTCTGTGCAACTGTTTGCCGTATGAATTTAGAATGGTGGTGTCAACATGCAAATGCGATTTCCTAAGACATAGACGTACTACTTGCTAACAATTATGCTAATGCTGAAATAGCAACGATTGCTTGACTTTTGTTGTTCATAATTTCAAAAAATGAGCTTATTACTTTATCAATTCTCGATGAGAATTTGTAATGCTATTAATATGGTAATATCTATCTAAAAACTTGTCAATTGGTTTGTTCCACTCCTATAGTGACACCACCATCTGGAAAGTTTACAATCTCTATCAGCCTTATCTTGACCTTTTTTGAGTATCACCAAATAAGCCACTAATACTGACTAATTCGTTTAGGACTGTTTTATGTAATGTCCAAAGTTTCTTGTTCTCCTCTGCTCTATCCTTTATAACTTCTCTTCGATCTTTTTCATGCTCATTCCTTATTCTAAGGAGGAAAACTAGCAAAACTACACCTACTGAAATGGGCCCAGTAAGCCATCTTGTCACTTTTTCTGTAAGATAAATCTTGGTAAAGTCAGAAAAGGCCTTAGCCATGTCGAAAGAACCCTGACCTGTATCAGTATAGTGTGATGGGTGCAATATTCCATACATCACAGTCATAATATGGTATAAGTCAAGTCAATGTTTTACGTCAAGCTATTTATTTGCCTGATTCCAGCTGAATACGCTTTCCTCATCAAGGGCACTTAGAAGGCTATCTTGGTCCCATTTGTCATCATAGCGATCTCCATTGATAAAGAAAGTTGGAGTACTTTTTACTCCACTGCTATCGGCACTTTGTATATCCTCATCAATGTGGCTACTATATACACTATCACGAAATTCACGATCGAATCTGGCTAGATCTAATCCTAACTTTGCGGCAGATCGTCTCAAACTATCATCTGTGACTGCCTCACCGTGTTCGAAAAGAT
>JBQCDO010000235.1:0-10313 GCA_051961195.1 Nitrososphaeraceae archaeon
TAATTTCCTTCATATGCTTGCTTTAGAGTTTTTATGTCGAGCTTATGCATCTGAAGCATTACCTTCATGACTCTCTCTGATTTCTCAGTGTCTTTGTCCTTTAGCATCTGGATCAAAGCTATTGGAACAATTTGCCACGAGACTCCATATTTATCCTTGAGCCAACCACACTGCTGCGCTTTTTCATCGCCACCCTCAGAAAGTCTCTTCCAATAATAGTCCACTTCTTCTTGAGTCTCACAATGAATCTGAAATGAAATGGCTTCGTTGAACTTAAATACTGGACCACCATTGAGTGCTACAAATTTTTGTCCTTCAATTTCGAATTCCATAGTCAAAACTGAACCTTCTTCTCTTCCATGAATCTCGTATCCCTCCTTCCCATAGTGGGTAACGCCACCAATCTTTGAATTTTCAAAAATGGAGACATAAAACTTTGCTGCTTCCTCTGCTTTATAATCGAACCACAAGCATGGAGTTATTTTCTGCATACTCGTAATAATATATAGAGTACAGTTTATAAATATACAAAGGATCAAAAGTATACTGATTTTCGTTATCGCTTTAGTAACCTAAAACCTTTCTAATTATTAATCATTATGAGGTAAGAGAAGAGACTAATCTCGAGCTTCTAGATATGAAGGGCCATAATAAGCAAACGAGGTATATTAAACTCCTTAAAATTTTTCACTTGCTGAGTCAGGCACAATAAATGTCACTTTGGTTAAGCAAGTTTCACATTCTAATTTGATTATCACCACAAATTATTGAAACAATATATGGACCGATAATAACAGACCGGTCAGTGAACTCTTAAACTCTGGAAAGACAAATTTTCGCGGAGGAACATGCTTTACGTTTAGCCCCTGGTTGGCATGCGTACCTAGATCGGCTTGAAGCCATTCTAAACAATCAAGTACCACCAGATTGGGCGCGTCGATTCGCAGAGGTCAAAGAATTATATCCTTCATAACTTGTTCAATTACAACTGCTGATAAGCTAGAAGGTAGCAATTAATAGCAATTAAGAGAATTAGTACATTCGATGACCATGGAGAAATATACTCAGATATATCTTATCTTAAGGTATCAAGAAAGAGAAAGTCGCGCTAAAGAAATAACAGAGATAGGATAACGTAAGGGTAACGATTCAGGACAACACCATGGATGCTGGTTTAGCTGGAGTATGTGATAAAGATAGAGCCAATGAATGTAGTGACATTCCAGGTGACCAGTATAAGACCATTAAACTCGCATGGGCATCCCTTACTCTTTTTTTACAATGCTCTACATCATCAGATTTTGCTTCATCATTTTATAAAACTCTTCATCAGGCATCTTCCTTTTACTCTCTAACAATTGTTCTACATCGTTTCCAGCTAAATATCTGAGACTAGGATTTTCATTTATAGCAGCATTAAGCACTACCTTTGCTACAAGATCAGGGGAAGATCCATTTTTCATCATTTCTTCCAAGCCAGTAACCATTTTCTGGATTATTTGAGAATATGGAGATTTTGGATCTTGAGATTTTCTTGCAATGACCATACCGTCTACAAAGTTCGTTTTAATGACTCCTGGTTCCACTAAAACCACTTTTATACCAAATGGCTCTAATTCATATGACATAGATTCGCTTAGTCCTTCAACTGCAAATTTTGTGCTAACATAAGCCGAGCTCCCAGGAAGACCAAATCTTCCAACGCCAGAACTAATATTTATAACGGTTCCTGATTTTTGTCTTCTCATAATCGGAAGGACTGCTTGAGTTGTTCTTATCAATCCAAACAAATTAGTTTCATATTGTGCTTTTATCTCATCCATTGCAAGATCCTCTAAGGCACCGTTAAGTCCATATCCTGCGTTATTTACTAAGAGGTCTATACGTCCTGTCTCAGACGATATTGCTTCTACTGCATTTTTGACTGACGTATCATCTGTAACGTCAAGCTGTTTAATATGAATAGGCAAGTTTTCTTTAGTAGTGATCGATTCTATACTCTCACTTTTGTTAAGATTCCTCATTGTCGCATAAGTGAGAAAACCATTTCTTGCCAGGATTAGAGATGTTTCATATCCTATCCCAGTTGAGCTACCAGTAACAACGGCAACCTTTTGATTGGATGAAGAGGAAGAAGCCATAGTATTACTACTCATTCTATACATTATAGTACTTAAGTAAGCTACTGATCCTGCCACTGCTTGGTAAGTGAGACCAAACTTACTTTTGACATAATTTTTTGATTACCACCAACATCCACTATAACACTCTGCCCTGTTTTGATTTTCATTGTCCAATTGCCTATTTAGCAGCATCTGAGAAGAATGTTCCTTCTTCTATTTGCTTACATCTTCTATTATACTTTGAAGAGTTATCAAGGGTACTATTTTTATTGTGTTAAATCTTCCTGCAGTTCTAGCCATGAGATCCTCTATTGAATGTGCACTATCTGCATCTACCACCCAAAGAAATGTGTGTTCAAGCCCAGAGTGAAACTGCTATAAGACTCTCACTCCATATTTTTGTGCGTTTTTCTCCATAGTTGGAGTCTGACTCAATAGGTATTCCATACTCTATTGTACAGTGGGCATGCTTCTTGTGTGCGTTCTCCATATATTCCATATAAACCCATATTACTATACCTTCCATACTAGATATGAAAAATGGTCTGATTTAATGCAACTAGATTTTGGTCCTAACTACGTTAGGGCGACTAGATTTCTTTAGCTAATCTTAGATGGATGATTGGTAGTAGCTGTAATGAATGACCATGAGTAATTTGAAGTCATTGATGAGCCATATGTAGCTTTGACCGCTCTTGTAAGTATGGCTGTGTCGACCCACCAAATTGGTGGCATATATAGGTAGTATCAATTAGGATTGGCACTATGTATTTTAACTCACTTAACAAATGGTAGGTTTAACACAATAGATAATATCGGATTATTGTAAAGTCCAGTATAATTATCTCGGAAGGAGTCTCTTCTATTGTGGATATGAAACATATCACTTTAAAAACGTTCCTTTAAAATGAGATACCTATCATTAGGCGCGCTCCATATGCATTACTGGTCCCCGCACTGTCATCTGTGTCATTTATCGATAGTCTATCCGCAGATAATCACGCCTTAAACGACATACGATATATTATTGTGTTACTGTGAGTTCCCAGGTATCATTAAGGAGTATAGAACCATTAAATCCACCGAACAGAATTATACAATTTCGCTCGCTATCATATGCCATTGAATGAAGAGCTCTCGCCGCAGGACCCATATTTTGGCGTTGTGTCCATAAAGAGCCTTTCCAATCCCAAGTGTCATGATTCATTACAACTCCGTTATAACCACCATATAGTACTGCTCGACTACCAGTATATACCATATCTCCACCTGCAAGAGGGCCAGGGCCCATATCTTGTACCTTAGTCCACACGTTATTCTTCATTCGCCATGTATCCCCAAAAGGGCTTGTAAGATCGGCACCTCCAAAAAGGAGGATCGCTTTCTTGGAAGATTCGTATACCATCGAAGGATATGCACGTAGTGATGGTCCAGTATCTGCTACTTGTGTCCACTCAGTTCCGTCCCACTCCCAAGTATCATTCATTAAAGAAGTCTCATTGGCACCTCCAAAAAGAATTGTCCTTGATCTATCTGAATCATATGCCATAGCATGAACTCCTCGAGGTGGTGGTCCAGTATCTGCTACATGCATCCATTCATTCCCATCATATTGCCATGTATCACCTTTGAATACATTCCCATCATAGCCTCCAAATAGGATTATCTTACCACTATGAGAATCGTAAATCATCTTGTGTTGTGTTCTTGGTGAAGGCCCAGTATCTGCAATCTGGGTCCATATTTGATCTATCCACTCCCAAGTATCATTCCTAAGTTCAAAATTTATTGATGTCCCTCCAAAAACTATTATTTTTCTTGAGTTCGAATCAAATGTCATGAAAATGAATACCTGGGTGATGGTCCTATATCTTGTTTCTGAACCCATCTCCATATTTCTGTAACCAATGTTTTCGTATAATATGTCATATACTTATAGATTCTCGGTTTCTCTACTGATGAAGCGTGAACATATTTCATTTTAAAACATGGGCAAGTCCTCGAGTAAAACTATTTCATACGCTAGTAAAGCTTATTAATATTGAGATCAGACATCCAAAACATGACGGATTGTGATACTAATCGCTGTCATATATCATGCGATCCTGGACAAGGATGTGGATGCGTATATATCTACCCATTGCAGGCTTCACCAGAAGGACAATGTATATGTGAATGCTACGATCCTGAGGACAAGACCGGAAAAGTAACAGTAACGATAGGAGATGTTGTAAAATCTATACCAATTCGTAAATACAAACCAGGATTCAAAACAACTGTCAGAACAAAGATAGATGTCTGTACCAGTAATTTTCCTGCAGCAGCACTTGCGGAAATCTTGGATAGAATCCTTCCTGATAAAATATTTGTTCCAGCAAAGCATGCAAATGTCAGAATTAAATTAAGATCAAGAAAGAGCACTGTATCTGAGATAGTTAAATCTGCAGGTTTTATTCTAAAAAGATAGTTAGTAGGTCTTGCAAGCAGTCGATTCCCTACTGTGTTAGGATTGCATGGTCTAATTGACTGCCGATTCACACAATTATATAAATTATTTTCAGTTGATTGAAGTGTAACCTTATTTACAACCAGTAATTTTAACGAAGCAGATATTTACCTCTTTATGCTAGATGATAATTACTGTACAGATATTATTGCCACGAACACGGCTATTGCCATAACGATAATTTGCGTCATTCTTGATGATAGATCAAAACAGATTTGTTTTACTAATTGTCCTAAGAGCCCACTTGGATTATAATCCTTAGAGCATCAAATTCTCAGTATAGGCAAGTCAAATAATTGGATCTAATTACACAAAATAGTTGATTTTTTTGCAATTGAGAGATCTGGTTACTAAAAGTGCAGATTTACGTACACATATAAACAATTTCAAACTCAAATTGAAAGCTAAAGTTCTATCAAATCAGACGACATCAGATTCTTGATGTTCGCTATAATCATATTTGAAATAATGTCTTCTATTTATATTATGCAATATATCATATTAAAAGCCTTTTTCTGAATTGAGAGATCAAATGTGTAGAACTGAGTCTGGTTAGGACAACAAGGATTCATTTGCATATCTATCAGGAGGTGCATATAGTAATTACAAAAAGAAAAGAATCCCTGACTTCTGTAGTGTAATTTCCCTCAGAAAAGAATATTGCAATTACAAATTACAAAAAAATTTTTGAATCAGAGGATAATCAACACAGCAGTGTGGCTTGAATGAAGGTAAGCCACAGCTCCCTTGAATATAGAGAGTCAAACAGTTTATCAATATAGTCGTAAGCATAATGATTGAGCAGGAAAGAATAGAGTTAATACTACGTGAACAGGTTTGTCTTCGCTAGGTCTACAACTTCATCTCCTTTGCCATTCAGTACCGCCTTTATCATATAGAGTGTGAAGCCCTTGATCTGTTCTCGAGTAATCGTTGGCGGCATCGCCAACTCTTGCCTATTCACGATTACATCAACCAAGGCTGGACCTTCATGCTCTAAGGCCTGACTTAGTACCGTCTTTACCTGCTCTGGTCTTTCAGCTCGTAGCCCCAAAATTCCAACCGCTTCAGCCAGCCTTGAGAAATCGGTTTCTACCAAATCAGTTGCATGGGGGAGGAATCCGGCTGCCTTCATTTCAAGTTCTACAAAACTCAGAGAGCTATTATTAAAGACAACTACTTTGATAGGCATCTTTAATTGCTTTAATGAGATAAAGTCCCCCATGAGCATAGAGAACCCACCGTCTCCAGAGAGGCAAATAACCTGACGACCTGGAAAAGTTTCTTGTGCTCCAATTGCTTGTGGCAGAGCATTTGCCATCGAGCCATGTGAAAAAGATCCTAGCAGCCTCCGCTTACCATTCATGCGTAAATAACGTGCAGCCCAGATGGTAGGGGTACCTACATCACAGGTAAATATCGCCTCAGGTGATGCCATCTCGTCAATTAGCTTTGCCACGTACTGAGGATGTATTGGCTTCTGCCCTATCTTGCCGATTGCATGCGCGTCCAAGTCCTTCCGTGCCTCTCTGTAGTGGTCAAGGGATTTCTTCAGATGACGATTACCTTTGTCGGGTTCTTTCTGTTTAAGCAATGGTATCAATGCTATCAGCGTCTCACAGACATTTCCAACTAATCCTAAATCCACTTTTGTACGCCTACCTATCTGTTCGCCTCGAATGTCTATCTGAACTATGTATGCATGAGAAGGATAGAATTGCTGATACGGAAAGTCAGTGCCAAGCATGAGCAGCAAGTCAGAATTCATAATGGCATAGTATCCTGAAGAAAAACCGAGTAATCCAGTCATTCCCACATCGTATGGGTTTTCATATTCTATGAACTCCTTTCCTCTCATAGCATGAACTATTGGAGCCTGCAAAATGCCTGCAACCTTGATCAGTTCCAAATGTGCCCCAGCACAACCCGCACCACCTAGGATAGTCACCTTTTCTGCCGAATTGAGAACTTCTGCAAGCTCCGCAATTCCTTGCGGACTGGGACAAATTACCACCTTGGATTGTTTTACACGTGTGATAGGTCTAGCAGATACAGCCTCTTGTAGTGCGACATCGCCCGGAAGGACAATGATAGAAACTCCAGAGAGTGAAAGGGCCGTCCTCATTGCGATATCAAGAATGCGCGGAATTTGGTCTGCATGTGAGGCAAGCTCGCAATAGTGACTACATTCTTTGAACAAAAGTTCTGGATGTGTCTCTTGAAAGTATGAGCTTCCAATTTCTCTGCTTGGTATATGTGCAGCAATTGCCAAGACAGGAACTCTGCTCCTGTAACAATCGTATAGTCCATTTATCAAATGCGTATTCCCTGGCCCGCAGCTGCCAGCACATACCGCCAGCTCTCGAGTAAGGTGAGCCTCGGCTCCGGCTGCAAAAGCAGCTGTTTCCTCATGGCGAACATGAATCCAAGAGATTTTTTCTTTGCCTCGATCTCTGACAGCATCTGTAATCCCATTTAAAGAATCTCCAGATACTCCGTATATTCTCCTGACTCCAGACGCTATTAGCGAGTCGACTATTATATCTGCGACTCTTTTTGCCAAGGTTACTGATTCACTCTCTTATGCTTATGATCGCCCCAAGACTGCTTCTTAGTATTGAGATCAATCATTTTCATGTACATCAGTAGTGATTCGGGGATTAATTTACGTATCATGCAAGTCAACCTATACTTTTGGTACACTTTTTATAATATCTTTCTGAAAACTTAAAAGACGATTCTGATATCGAGGGATGCGCATGATCGTGTTCCCGGAACAATCAATTCAGCTGTACATGTACATATACAAGACATGTACATATACAAGACAAGACCAGTATGAGCTCAATAAACGCTAAAACTATCTGCGTTTGTAATGGATTTGCTCACTTGAACAATCTATCAACTCTACAAATTACGATATATCTAATTCCATCGATAACTTAAATTCTTCTCATGAGTTGAAAATAACCCGGGTATCCCGGGCGTTGAGCGTTTACAAATTCCATCTAATTACTCGCAATCTATAATCATCATCATTATTACAATTCCTTCATCAATAACCTGAATTATAGGAAAACCTGGTATAATATCATGTTAGGAGAATTTAAAATCTTACCTGCTATTTAGTCAACACCGCCCAGAAATTTGAACCGACATAAATCATTGTGTTTGCTTTTGTAACTTTGTAAATTCAGATAATTTGGCAATCAATTCATTTATCATCTTTTGTTGCTGCAATATTAAGACCATAAAAAATGATTCCGCTGAATAGTATTCACCTTTGGAGCTAACAGCTCTAATGTAGTCTTTATTTTGTCCACATTCAGAAAGCATCTTATCAAAGAGAAGCGCACTTTCTTCCCTTAGAGCATATTCAAAGTCTTTCCATAATTTGATTTCTCCTGTTAAGATATTGATACTATCCTTATCTTCTTTTGGTTCATTTTGGGACGCTTTCATTATCAGCTAATGTCGTTTACATTCTTTTTAATAATAGAACTACAAAGGGAGGGGCCGAGGGGACTGTATATTTACTGGAATATCCCAAGTGTTGCTTCGTAATCGTGATCTTCATTTGTTCAGAGCTAGCACTTAGGTCTAATCTAGGAGCTGACGGCCAGACTGTCTTGCTATAGGTAGGTGCGCTCATGATCTATTATTGCACCGGAGATGAACGAGATAGTTTTGAATTTTATTATGATATTTTCTTTTATCATGCCTCTTGTATACCCCATCCAAGTTACTCGCTAGAGTAAAATACCACGAGTATCTTGGATGTTGATGATACCTACTCCAAATCTAGAAATAATTACTCAATTATACGTGTATCCAGATTCAAATTAGTAGCGATATAATCACAGGAAAATTGGGATTCAGAACAACAAGCCTATGAAATCTAAAATACAAAGCTTAATGTTATAAGGCATAATAACTTGGTCAAAATAGAATCATTACTATGTCTTTAGGATTATTTTTGATTACCATACTTGTATTATCTTGTTCATTTACTAGTATCTTCAATCTACAAAATCGTACTCTAGCTCAGCAGTCCACTTCTCCCCCTACTTCCAATTCTTGGGGGAATAACACTACTTCGGCCAGTAAAGAACATTTGTCTTTGGAGCTTCTGAATCAAATAAAACCAATGATACTAAAAAACATTGGAAATAAGTCCAAGGGTGGTGCATCAAGAATAATAGGTGTTACTACTCCAAATGGTACCAGTATCTCCAATTATGGAAACATATCTAATACTACAAAGTAAATAGAAACACAATATTTGACATCGCTTCTATTACAAAGACATTTGCCACAATACTACTAGCTGATATGGTCAAGAGCGGTTTGGTAAATCTAGACGATCCAATTGAAAAGTACCTACCAGCTAGAGTTAGAGTACCAACATACAACGGACATAAGATTACGATTGAGAATCTAGCTACTCATACATCAGGACTACCAGATTTTCCGGGTGGTTGCATTAGAAACCGTATCTACAATACTCAGCAAGTGCATAATTTTCTTTCAAATACTCCACTCCAAAGTGAGCCAGGAGTACGATATAACTATTCAGATTTTGGTGTGGTGTGGGCCTTTTGGATTACATCTTATCTATAAAAGCAGGTGTGCCGTATGGAGAGCTTGTTAAAGAGAGAATTCTAGATGTGCTGGGTATGGATAGTACGAGAATTGCAATGAATAGTACAGCTACAGTCCTTTCTGATGCACTTAAATCTAGATTAGCTAAAGGTCATATTGGTAGTAATGAAGTCAATCTTGAATTCATTCCAGAAGCAATCCGACCAGCATGAGCGCTGTATTCCTCTGCAAATGACTTACTAAAGTACCTAGCTGCGAATATGGGTTTGATCCACACAAAGATAAATGATATTCAAGATACGCATTTGATAAGACATGAAGAAATAACTATTGCCAATTCATCTGTTATTTATATTGGCCTAGGATGGCACATAATTACCAACCTTGGTACTGAAGTAATAAATCATGCCGGTGGAATAGATGGTTACACTAGTTTTATTGGATTTAATCCGACTAAGCAAACAGGATTATTGATATTATGCAGCTGTGATGGAAGGATGCTCTTTTATCAGCGAATTGGCTAAATAATGTAACACTATCTTTACTTCATTCCTCCTGGATCTTCACTCCAGGAAAAGTAGTCCTGATTAAAAATCCAATGCTTCTGGCTTTGTTCATGGAAATGTAGAGTGAGAATACTGAGGAAATCTGTTAAAGCCTGAATAACTACTTAGTGCCTCCTACGTGAATGTAATAACTGTTATATGTCACGAAGGAATAATGAATAACTTGAGGTCGTCGATGAATAGTAGTAGCCGTCTAGAATAGCGTAGACTCAAGGTCTTAGTTAGCATAATCGTCCCTGAGACTTGTTTCCAGTTTACTGGTTATGGGTATAAATTTGATAATAATTACAATTATCGAACTCAGATAAGCGCACGCTCAGACCGCCTATACAATCCATTAGGATCGGGTGGATCGAAAACTGTTACAAATCCCCATATTATAGTAAATTGGTAGTGTGGCGTATCCTGGCACTTTATCTTATTACTATAGAAAATGTTTTGCTGATGAGGCTTCTAATGTATTAGAAACCGGTTTGACATATGTCGTGACTTAAGGTAACTAGACTTTAGTTTTGC
>JBQCDO010000236.1:0-23178 GCA_051961195.1 Nitrososphaeraceae archaeon
ATATTAGTGGATTAAAACAATATGGTGTGACTGGTCCAGTGAAGGTAATCGGTAACTATGTAGATACCTCCACACCCATGCCGCATAAGTACAATTGGATAAAGCAGACAACAAAAGTAATACAAAACGCAATTAATACCAGAAATGCACCTACGAAATCAGATCATACGATAATTTATTTAGTAGTAACTGATGCAATAAAAGGAAACAAAAGCAACATGGCCCCAGATTCAGGTGGTCATTCAGAAATAACTATAACAATCCCTGCTTGATTTGATTAGTTCCTAGCTTGTTCTTTAGACATATGTATAATGATAGCAATATTCGTTCCACCTGTAGACGATTAGAGGTGGTTGCTCATACGTTGGTCTCTGTAAGTCGACAAGGAGGTTAACGAGTTTATACCTTCATGGGACAAAATATCTAAGATGGTTATGTGATATGTTAGTTCTGACAAATCCAACTTTTTTCCTGAATGTGTATTTATTATGAATGCAATAAAGGATTACTTATGCCTCTAAATCCAAAACATTTGTAAATATGAGATAGAGCAATTTTTAATGATAAAAGTATAGAAAATTATATAAAAGACGAGGCCTAAAGCTAAGAGACATGAAATAAATGTTATTTACACACACTAAAAACTATTGTTTTTATCCAATTTTAAATAATGGAATTAGTTCATTTTGTCATTCTTATAATAACAATGCTGGTCGTCCTCAGCAGCAATATCTTTCCGGGTCTTCATTTTTTACCGATCCTAACTACCTACAAGATCAGGAATCGCGTTTAGATACCATCAAAGAAACTGAAACAAAAGAACAACCACAACCACCATTTATCAAAAGATACTTCTAGTAGATGATGATCCTGATATTACATTAACTTTCAAAGCTGGTTTAGATGGTTATAATTACGGTGATGGTGACAAGAAGAAAAGATTTGAAGTATACACATATAACGATCCTTTATTACTATTGGAAGAATTCAAACCAAATTTTTATGATCTTCTTCTAACTGATATTTATATGCCGAATATGAATGGCTTTCAGCTATGTGAAAAGATATTAGGCTTAGATATTAATTTTAGGGTATGTTTTATGTCTGTATTAGAAGTAAATGCGGAAGCTCTAAGAGAGATATACTCTAAAGTAAGTTTTGGATGTTTTATCGAAAAGCCAATTACAATAGAATATTTAGTTAAAAGATTATCAGCAGAATTAGATTAATAGTAGTAGTAATACCAACAACATCAATAAGACTCATAATCATGTGTTCGTTAAAGTATATGGAGCGGTATGTATCATAGTTTGATTCATTTACATTTAGTTTCTGTGAAGCAGATACGATACTAATATGCTTATAGAAGAAAAGGCTAAACAACGTATGATAATTACAAGATAGGAACTCTTGAAATTCTGATCCCATTATGCTGCACTACTATGCCTGTTAGAAATCTGAAATTCCGGAGAGGTTTCAGTAGTAAGACATTAGTGAAAAGACTAAAGAAACTTGATGAGTGTGGAATACTAGAAAGACAAGCATACAACGAGAGCCCTCCGAGAGTAGAATATAGATTAACAAATAAAGGACAAGAATTGGTTGAATCTGTCATTTACCTATTAAACTGGATGAAAAATGGTCTAAAGACTAGAGGCTAATAAATAGCTCGATTAATCGTCAAATTCGTTAATTCCCTGTTTGCTCGCCTCTATGTTTCCAATAATTGGTAGGCAGTGATTCAGAATGGTGATTTCTCCGATGAAGTTGAACTCTTCACAGCTCGCCGGATTTTGGCCCATTTATGATAGTACTACCAATAACTTATTGAATCGAAATCTATCTCAAGACCATCTAGGCCGGCGAATAAATCCAGAAATACTATTATCTGGCATATTGATACCGATCACCATATTCGCTAATATACTGATGATAAGATCGCTGGGTTCTGCCGGTGAGCAAATATCTCCTATCTATATACAAATAACGAGCCTGTCTTTGCGTATCGATAGGCTACCTTCGTTCATGGGAATTGCCTACAAGTCAATAATTATTGCTATACTTATCTAGACAGGCAAATAATAACCCTGTCTGTGATGTTGGAATAGACCTGATATAACTAACCTGATTCATCCGTCTGCCTGCCAAATATAGCAGGTCTGGATAGACCTTATACTTCACACAGTTAGACCATAGAGAATATCCATAGACAATCGGCCGGCCGTTATAGAATTCAGCAATCTTAGGGGATGTGCTTCCTACCTATGACATACACTGAACTCATTTAACGTCCGTCTGCATAACTGAATAGTCAGCATGCAATTATCAATATTATACGTTATAGAATATAATTATTTAAGTTAATAAGATATTGTCATTGTCTATAATTTATCTCTATTTATATTATGGAAATGCAGCTACGTTCAATCTCCACAATATTGTAGATAGGAACCTCCAACGCTTTCGCATTAATGACTTTTCCAATCTCTTTCAATCAATATAAAACTATTTATGATAGTCATTGTAGCCAGCAGGCTCAACCACATGAAGGTTCTCTATAAGAGATCGATTCAGATCCGACAACCATGCAAGACAAGATCAGTATATGTGTGACATGATGAGTATAATATCTGATCGATATTACTTAAAAAGCAAGATTGCCGTATGCCTACGGTTTTACCTCATACAGTCAATGTAGATATCCAAATCTGAAATCCTTCAATATCTGGATTCTCTGTTGTGACAGAAGTCCATTTGTGAATACTAAAGCACTACATGTGTTGCATCATAACATAATACGTCTAGTCTTGGTAGGCTTCAGCACAGCCATAGAATTACAGAACAAGCAATATACATATCGTTTCCATGATCGATAACCGACAATTTACTAGTATATAGTATATCGTAGCAGAGCTATATATAGCACCAAAAAGAATTTCGTCAGACAGTTTGGTGTGTTCGCCAGTTTTATGACGGCATAAGATGTTCGCCAGTTTTTTGTCATCCAACGACAAAATCAAATCCGACGCCGGTCGCAGGATAGATGCTAGGAAGAGGAAAATGAAACAAAGATGTAAATATGTCCATAGAATGTGCCGAAGGATGGATGACGGACAAAATTCGGCAATCAACAGCGTTAGAAATAGAATCTAGACAAAGTAAGAAAGATAAAACATATAGATATCATCGGCCTCATATTCAAAGTCTTGTCCAATATTATGCATCTTTGCATTTGGCCGCCTAAAATAATCAGTTTATGTAAGAAACAAATACGAATTGATTATCATGACAGTAACGAAAAGATAATTTTTATTATTTGTTGTAGTGTAGATTGATGACATTCAAATTTATGTAAATTTATTCATATCCAAACCTTAACCAGTAATGACTATTGTTTTATTTGTATTTCCTCTTCATTTTGAAGCTCTTCAAGAATTCGATCTCTATAGTGTTTTAAATTGGCATTAAATGCAGCTAATATTTCCAATGCGGTACGTTCACATACAAACCTCAATAGGTAGTCATCGGTCCGAATACGTCTATTAATGATGATATTTTGCCAGTCATATAATCTTTTTAGAGAATCAGTCTTAAAGAATCGTTCCAAGTGGAGTCTTTCTATTATACTTATTATAATCTTAGGGCCAGGAATATCTTTTTTTAGAAAAATGATTTTGTTATTGCTATATTTGATACTTTTCTTTGTATTGAATATCTCGCTTGTTATGAAAACTTCTAATGCTGATATGAGAAGCGGAAAACCAACAAGTCTTCCCATATTTCCATGTAAAAGCAATACCTTTATCGCAGCAGCTAACAGTTGACGATAATCTGTGTCCGATTGGTATTGATTGAGTTCTTCTTCTTTATTATTAGGATTGACTTCATTACATACTTGTACAAATAGATCATAGTATTGCTTGATTATATTATGGATACTTGCCAGATATCCGTGTAAATCTTGATAAGCACTAACAAAATGATTAAATTCTATCCCTTTTTCATGCGTAGCAGTAGCATTCACATAATTGGCATAGTAAGTCTTCAATTCCCTTGACATTTCTATTATACCTTGAGCAAGCGACCGTAGAGCGGACAGGCTCATGGTCCAGTGAGCATAATAAAACAATATGGGCTTCTGTGAGTGATCGTTTTCTAAGTAAAATGCTGCTTTGATTATGGAGGCTGGTTTTAAAAATTGATTGAATGGAATTGATTTATTTTGACTACTTGAAAGGCTCTTTATATTTCTTAAATCTTCTTCAACTATAATATTTATCTCACTTTTTGCCTCTTCAAATTCTTCGGTGATTTGAGTATATCTAACTTCGTCTGGCAAAATGTTTCGAATTTGGTGTATCTTGGTGTTACGTTTTGGATTCTTGAGTTCAATAGGTCATATCTACTCTTGAAAAGTAGTAATTAATACTTCTTTTCTTCTCATTTCTTTCTTTGTCATTATTTTTATTTTGGATTATATGATTCATGTACATAGAATCGTACGATATCCTCTATAATGGACTTGTTTGCAAACAGACATTTGCGTACAAATAATTGCTGATAAGTGCTGGCAGTCTGCATAGATCAATAAGAGATGATGTATTGATAGGAAAGGTGAGTAGCTGCAATTCCATCACATACTATATTTGAATCACTTCTGTGGGGTTTTATTGCTAGTGTTCCGCTTGTTATCGGATCTATAGTTGTTTACATAATAGTTATAACCTCTAGCTTGTGAAACCATCAAAAAATGAGATAAGATCATCCCTTGTTATTGTTCAAGTAGATTATTATTACAGAAAATTTAAAATTGGTCAACTCTTTAATGATATTTTGTCTTTAATTATTAGATAGATTCACCTCTGTTTTCACTGAGATAATGTAATTTGCAATTGTCCAAGTATTTTCTTGTTAATATCTTATAAAGTAAGTTTTGAAATGCGGTATAAGATCTGATGTGACGTCTTCAACTTTTCTTTTAAATATTATATCATCACATATACTGTCAACACTATATGAAGTTAAATCGAACACCGAATTACTAATTGTTCCTCTCTTCAAGATACATTTGTAATAACTAATTCGGACATATAGACATATTCTATACAGGATTATAGTGATGTGAGATATCATTGTCGCATATAGTTACTGGGTATATGATATTGCAATTTCATACAACCTACCTAAAATAAAAGGCACAACGAAATTTCGGATCATTTATTTTCAAACTATATGTAATACCAAAATATTAAGAGATTAAAATCCAGCAGACAGGCTTATGAAAAATATATGCATCGTATATCATTCAGACTCGGTAACATGCTTATGTTTTTGATTCCAGTGTTCAAGAAATCTAGTAATTAATGGTTGAAAATCATCTGTTTTGTATGTCTTTTTCTCTCTGGATAATTTGCCCATATACTTTCCATATTTTATGCAAGTCCAGCATCCTATGAATGGAATAAGTGGTGCGAAATAATAGCCTGCATGTCTTCCAGTAAATCCCCATGCTTCTCCCACCAAGCAGTATTTAGAATCATAGGAGAGAATTCGTCTGTCCTTGATAGTTAACCCAACTTTAAGCTTAGCAGCCCAGGTAGGGCAAACCTCATCCAAGGTAAGTGTGGAAGAGGACTGCTGCATAAATGCTCTAGGCTTTCGATAGCGCATTCCGTATTTTTTTGATATTATCATAAGTTCACGTCTCAAATTAGATTTGTTCATAAGTATAGACTATTCAATTGACTTTATTATTGTTTCATGAAATTCCAATCATCGATAAAAAAATTGTTTATTTAGACCGCACTAAAGCACAATTGACCACATAAACCAATTTAACCTAGTTGATGTCAAAGTATTTGCGTAAGTTCTAGCTTAATTCAATAACGAATCACATCTGCAAATCTGTATTGTGAAGCCAGGTCGATAACTTTAATTATCTAATAGCCCTTCTTTGATCAACAATAATCCACCACTTTCTTGATCGTATGTTTTAGGAATATCAAACAAGATCACGAAAAATTCACTAGACAATATATCCGACTTTAATAATATGAATCAAAAAAGTGTAGCCAGTTCTTCTTACATCAGCTTTAGGTTAATATATTGTGTCTTCCACTACCAGTGATTTGCCATGTGCTTATATTACTAAAAGTTTATTTATTTATTAAACAGAATGTACGAAACTAGTCGCCTTCTCGTGCAGAATTTTTGCAAATTGGTGTATATCAATATCTTTGAAAGGACTGATTTTTTTTAAGGGAAACAGGTCCTGTCCTTCATCCAATATTCCTCTTCCACGGAGGTCTTCAATAATTTTTTCTCTCAACTTTGGAGGACAGATCTTGCTATTATATACACAACTAAGTGATCCATTAAACATCTCTTTAAGATGATCGTCACCTTTTTCTTCATGAAAATGGGGATTCCTTGTTTCGACCTGCATTATTTCTACACCTTTGTCCATAGCATCATAGTTTTCCGTAGGCAATATACCTCCAAATTCCTCTAATATATTTACAATTTCATATGGTTCTACTGAAAAACCTGAAGAGTATGTTAAAAGTTCGGCTAATTTAATTGACATACAGTGTTCACCTGAATTTCCGGTACGCATAACTTCAGTCTCAAATCCAGTATAGTAAGATACCAATGAATTTAGGTACTGGTTTGTTATTTCTGACACTCTTCCCCACTTCGAAAAATACAATCCACTCTCGGAAACCTTAGGCTTATAGATCCATGATATCCGAACCATTGTATACGGTGAGTTGGACATCGCAATACCTGACGTAAATATTTTTACATATTCGTTCACAGCTCCTGGTACATAATTATCTGCGTCGATAAAACCGACATAATCCTTTCCTGCCATCTTGGCCAGAAGCATCCCAGTTATCATTCCTTCTGCTTTACCATTTCTAACAATATCATCTGGACCAAATATTGTGGTATGGCCAACTTGTTTCAGAGCTTCAGATAGACCTAAATCTTTTTGATGTAATATTATAGCATTTTTTCCTACAAATCTATTAAACTGTTCTAGGGCTTCTTTTTCTAGTTTGTATCTATCTACGGGCTGTCTAGGACTATTAGATACAATGATAGTCAGACAATCATGAGGAATTCCGCTTAATACCCCTTCCAAGAGCTTTAGACGCTCACCTTTGATCGGTATAACTATTGCCATCTTTTTTTCGATTTCCGAGATTTCCTCGTTTCCAATGCTTTGAACTGTTTCAGAAGTTGTCCTACCATTATTGAATCCAGAATCTAACTCATATACACGTTGAACTCCGTGGAGGCTTATAGCTCCAAATCTCTCCGTATATCTTGGAAGGTCCAGTTTCATACCTTTAGAAGTGTTATAACTGCTTATAACTATTAGGCGACAAAATATGAATTCGCATATAACAATCTCACCATCAAGTAGCAACATAGTGTAAATATACGATCAGAAATTTTGGTTTTCTAAATATATAAAAAAATGAAGCGATTAAGTTACTGTATGTACGTCTGTCTGCTCATTCCTTGTCTATGAATTCATCGGGGGTTGGAGGCTCCGGATTTAAGCCCTTTCTTTTTCTTATCTCTACTATCAAGTTTTTGAATATCGATTGTGGAACAGGCTGCCATGTCTTAAAATATGTATTCCACATAGCCTTACCCGCAGTACCTCCTCGCATGACTTCTGATAGATCAAATGTTTCAGATGCTGGGACTTCCCCTTGAATGATTGAAACAACTCCTTTTTGTTCCACGTTCAAAAGTTTACCTCGCTTACCAGATAATATACCAGCTACAACACCAATTTGTTCTTGTGGGCATTTGATCTCAATGCCGAGCAGTGGTTCGAGCAGAACTGGATCTGCAATTAATATAGAGCCTAGCATAGCCCTTCTCGTTGCAGGCATTAATTGTGCTAGACCTCTGTGAGCTGGGTCTTCGTGCGGTACAAAGTGATGCAATACAAACTTGACGCCCCTAACAGACTCATGTGCAATAGGGCCTGAATGAAGTACATCATCGAAACCAGATTTGATAGAGTCCATTGATTCTTGGATAAACTGCACACCTTTAGTTTCATCAAGTAGTATGTTCCCGCTTACATCTAACGCAGCAACACTTCTAGCTTCATCTGCAGGCCAACCCTTTTCTCTAAGAATTTTTGCCATTTCTTTTTTATCCATGTCTTCTTTTACATGTCCGGATCTAATCAAATCGACTATATTTTCATCAAGAGGCTCTACCCGCATGAAAATTTTATTATGCTTGTTCGGTGATTTGCTCATTATCGGTCCAGCTTTGGAACGTATAGTTTCTCGGTAATTTATTAATGGTTGTGTAGTTGTTATGTCAAGACCTGCTTCTTGTAGTAACGAAGTAGCAATTTCGAGATGCAATACCCCCATTCCTGCCATTAGTGTCTCACCAGTTTCTTCGTTAATCTTAACGATCAAATTTGGATCCTCTACAGTAATCCTTCGTAAGGCTTCAACCAATTTAGGCAAATCTTTTGGATGTTTTGGTTCTACAGCAATTGTAACCACCGGCTCCGAAACATATTTGATTGATTCAAATGCAGGAATACTTTTTACAGTGGAAATGGTCTCACCAGCAACTGCATAATCGAGTCCGAGTAGCGCTGGGATATTCCCTGCTGGTAACATATTTACTACTTCTCTAGTATTACCCATGTATATGTTCACAGATTGAACCTTTCCTAGTCGCTTAGCATCAATTAGACGTATTTCATCACCATCCTTAATCGTACCCGAGAAAAGTCGACCTGTCGCCACTCTTCCCGCCTGTGGATCTACGTTTATTGTTGTTACCATCATGGTTACCGGACCGCTTTCGTCGCACGAAAGAAGTGACTTACCAATTTCTGAATCTAGATCACCTGGCCAAATCTTTGGTATTCTATACTTTTGAGCTACGTGTGGCGGGGGATGATGCTGTACAACCATCCCTAAAACTGCTTCATGTAATGGAGCTCTTTCCGCGAGTGTTTTTATTGCATTGGGATCGCTAGAGGTATAGGCATCATAAACATCCTTGAAACTAACCCCTTTTTTCTGGGCAACTTTATAATTAAAACCCCACCTATCTTTTGCTGATCCGAATGCAACACTATTTCCTTGTATGCTAACTTTCCATACTTCTTTCAGTTCAGGCTCTGCGTAAATGTCAATTAGCCTATTGAATTCAGCAATTATGTTTGAAAGCCACTTCTGCATTTCACCTGGATTTAATCTTAATTCTTTTACTAACCTGTCAATTTTATTTATGTATAAAACTGGCCTTACTCTTTCCTCAAGCGCCTGCCTTGTTACAGTCTCTGTCTGAGTCATAATACCTTCAACAGAATCTGATACGACTACGACGCCGTCAATTGCCCGAAGTGCTCGGGTAACTCTTCCTGTAAAATCAATGTGTCCAGGAGTGTCAATCATGTTAATCACATATTCCTTTCCCTCACTTTCGTAGAATAATGTAACATTTGCACCACGGATTGTCATCTGTCTGTTCTGTTCAAGTTTCATTGAGTCTAATGCAAGCGCTTGCCCTGCAACTGAAGGAGAAATTATACCAGATGCTGCTAAAAGACTATCACTCATCGTTGTCTTACCATGATCAACGTGTGCAATGACACCAAAATTACGAATTTGGTCTTTGTTCCCAACAATTCTAATGATATCCTGTGTCGATTTAAATTTAGGCATTCAATCGGAAAAATTTTCGCTGGAGGTTTATTAAACGTTCCTTATTAACAAGAAAGACATGTATTATACGTGCTATAATAAACCATACAATTATGACAATTACTCGATAATGGTATTAATAATCATGAGAGTTTGCATATTGTTTATAATAAGGTTAGTTTACATAATTCCAATTAAAGTCTATCATTGATTGGGTATTAACCATATTTAATCATCATCGCCTTAACGATTAATATGACAATGTTTATATATTATCTCTGATCCTTATCTTAAGATTCAGACTACATTAATGTATGATTATACAACATACCTATCTGAAATATCAGAATATAAACAACTAAAACTTCAAGAAGTTGAGAGATCCTTATTATTTAGAGTTATAAATACGTATGAATCTTCAGCCTACAAGATAGCATCTCATATTAGAATAAAACGCCTCTCATCACAATACAAATCTGAATTTCCTGTTATGAAACGACTGCAAGAATATAAGTTTATTAGTGAAGTACAACAGCCATCACTTCTCCGTGATTCAATATATTATAAGTTAACCACTTTTGGACTATTTTATATCTTTTCTAATACACTGAACTATCCACCACAGCTATTGGTATATCATCAAGATAGCTCAATACTAAAAGCCCTGCTCTTTCAATATCTACAGCCCAACACAATTAGACAGTGTACTGGTCGATTCTATGCAACCATAACTCAGTATTTAAAAGACTGTTGTAGAGTAACTATAAATGGCCTAAATAAATCCAAATTGCTCGGTAATATAGAACAAGGTCTAGTACAAATAGAGCAGGATCTGAGACAGGAAGCTAAAATTTTAGTGATTAAGTTAACGATAATGTACAACGAATCAAATCTATTAGCTGACAGTCCTGATACAACAGATGAAAATGCAAGGCTTTCATTGTACGAGCTAGAAAGTAACATGAAAACAATACTATCAAAAGATAATAGATTCTTAGAATTTTTAGAAATAATCTATAGAGAAGTTAGCGAAACTCTTTCAGGACTCTGATAGGAATACTTGGGATTATTCGTCAATACTATTATTGATTATTTGTGACGAGATTTAAGAAATCATTCATAATTATACAACATAACATTGGTCAGTAGTTAACTGGTTTGCAATAATACATATAAGGATAGAATTTGAAGCAAGGAAAATAATATTTACCATAATTAAGGCAATTCTCAATTAGCAGTATCGTTACATAATATTGGATTCATTCCTCATAGATCTCTGTATCATTATGACGAAAGTGAACATGGCCGCTACTACTAACCATCCGGATAGCCCAAAAAAGTATGACAATATGCGATGCAAATTCAAAACATACTCTGAAGAAGATGATAGCGGTTGGCCAAGGAAAAGATCTCCAGCTGCTCGCATACATAAAGATATAACAATCAAAATTAGGGGGATTTTATTGAAGTTAGTAAAATATACTATTTTTCCAATTATTGGAGGAAGCATAAGCGGTAAGTATAATGCTATGGTGAGCCCAATGAATCCTATGGCTATGATGTGGATCGCAAGGTCATAAAAAATATAGTATGGACCAACTAAAAAAAATAATAATGCTATTGTAATACCTAGAAGAAAAAACATAAAAGATAACCTAATATGAACGACGATAAAGTTATAACGAGCCTTTTTTTCTCCACTAATAAGAAGTAGAATCTCACTATTATCAAATCCTCCAAATGCATAAATCGCAATAGCAAATATCAAAACAGATGCAAAAAATGTAAAACTAAAAATCATCGAAAGTAACAATGTATTTAGGAAGATTAAAGATGCAAGACCAGAAATGATGCAGATAGATATCAATATGAATGAAATAAGTGCTAAGGTTTTCCTTGGTCTTATATATCCAAGAAATGATGGTAATGTTTTATACTCAATTCCAAAAATCATGAGTGTCGGAAAAAGTAACCATAATAAAACCTGAGTTAAGGAATTTGAATATCCATTTCGCGATAGATCAATTAGGTTGACAGTTATTAAAGTAATTAGGCAAAGAGCAATAAAATAATCTGATAGCCTCAAGAGCTTGGGTCTAATTCTTAATGTCCAGAACAATAAGATTAGAAAGATTAGAATTCCAACTAGCCTGGAAATCATAATCTCCGTCCATAGATCCTTGTCACTTCTGACTGATTGTATAACCTGGAGGCTCAAAGATACAAGTATCAAAATGAATGAAACGTAGACCAACTTCACAGACGCAAGCTGCACATTTCTGAATCTTGGGATTATCATGTAACCTATTCCCATAATGAGTAACGTTAGAAAGCCATCTACCTGTAACATTTTATGAAGTTGAAGTGTGCCATGTAGCCATGAGGGAAGATTTATGCCGAAGATAGACATTAACCAGATTGATCCGATAAAGGATCCGATGAATAGAAGAATTATAGACGCCATTATAAATGGCCTACTCGCGGTGCTGTAATTGATTGTCTTTGTCAAAACTTGATCCTTGTAAGAGTTCTTGTTCCAGGTCTATTTTATCCTTACAAAGGATAAGAAATTCTTTGATAAGGCTCCATAGCTCTAAATGATATAAGCTTTTCATTTTTTATCTAGCAATCCAATTTTAGCTTGATTTTCATACAAAGCACGAACACTTCACTTCACATCGCCAATAGTTAATATGCTATGCAAGATACATGATATAGGTTGAATCTTGAACAATGGTGTAAAATAGATGAGAGCATTTCAATTGCAGAAAATGATGAACAGTATAAACATTATGCCGGATTTGATTATAACGAAAAGTTGATGGAACATCTAGCAGAATTAAGGCTCAGTAATTCCAAAATCTTTATTGAACATATGGCTAATCCGACTCCACTTCTCCTTGGTGCGATAGAAGAAACTGCTTATTCCAAAACTAAAAGCCTTGAAATAGAACTTCACAACGCAAGGACTAAAATTATAGTGTCATCCAAATACACTTTTGATGGAACTCCGGTCAACTGGAACACATGGAGACAATTCAACAGTAAAGAGAAATCAGATGCAAGTAGAAAAGAAGTATTTGATGAATTTGTTAGCAAAACTCATAACATCAGCCATTTAATCGAAAGTAGATTCTCTTCAATAAAAGAAACGTACAAAGAATACGAATTTGCTATTAAAGAGCACTCAACTAATACAAGGCAAAGACTAGATCCTCTTTCAGGGTATCTAAAAAATGAAAACGTGACATATGATGAATTAGTTGAATTTGTAAAGCTTTTAGGACAAAGGGCTAGAAATCCATTCAGGGAAGCATTGAATGAAGTTAGCAAGATTGTTCTAAATAAGGAAGCAGAATATTACGATGACTTTTATTTTTTCCGAAACAAGATCTACGAGGATATTGAATCTAGGTTAGCTGTAGATCCACTGTTTGAAGTGAAGAAGATCCTAAGAGCAATGGAATTTGATTTAAGCAATATTCACTTTGATATAGAAGATAGAAAGAATAAATACCCATCACCAATCTGCTTCTTTGTACAAATACCTCACGATATTAGAGTTCTATACAAAAGCGAAAGTCCTTATTTTGATTTACAAGGATGTTTTCATGAGACAGGTCATGCTATGCATGCAAGCTCAGTCGACGAAAACAATCCTTATTGGGATAAGTATAGGATTCCAATGGGAATAGCAGAAATATTTTCGATACTTCTTGAAAGGATAACTAAGAATAGAACATACTTGCAATCACTTCTTGGTCGAGAGAATGAAGCGATTATTAATAAAATCTGCGCAAAAAATAAATTTCTAGAGTTATTTTTTGTTACATTTTATGCTGCCAATTCACTAATGAAATTAGAATATTGGAATAAAAATCTAACTGTAGATGAGGCTTGTCAAGTTTATGCGCGGTTAATTAAAGAATATACAGGATTTGATATACCTGGACAATATTGGCTTTTACATCATATACTTCCCGAATCAATAATGTATGTTCCAAGCTACTTACTTGCAGCAGTAAGAGCAGCTGAATTGGATTCACATATGAAGAATAGATTTGGAGATGCCTGGTGGTACAACAGAGAGTCCGGAAAGAGACTTAGAGAGATAATGAATCCAGGGGCTCAAATAGATCTGTCTATATTTTCCAAGTTAGATTCCGAAACTTTCTTAATGGAGATACTAAATTAAACCTTCATATCCATTTTCATAGAAGATGGAAAATGGTTATCATGAAACCAATTTCTTGGAATAATAAAGACATTACCATTATCTTTTCAAGTAGACTATTCTAAGGAGCTCTGAAAAAGTAGGCATTAATAGATTGATCAGCAACAGCTCCGATGTAATGAGAAACTAATAGGAGTTTTTAAAATACTATCTATATACCATGATTAGACATCAGCGTATTGTGTGTATAGGAAAATGATCTATTGACCAATTACGCTTGTGGAAATCTCTTCCATTATTAATCTCCTATAATACCGTCTCATAAATCTTGGACTGGAATTACGTTCTCGGTTTGAATTCCCTTCTTCTTAGGATACCTCAAAATATTTAACGTACATATATCAGAGGTTAAGCATCTCTTGTTATGGATTTATCAATAGATAAGTTATTCTTATTAAAAATATAACAATTTTAGACCTAGGCCAATCAGGATTGCAAGATACATAGATACAGGCAAAAGTAGAACAATCTTAGGAATTGAGTCACTAAGACAGTGTGATAGAGTAGATGTTGATATGATGTGATAACAATCAGATCATTTTGTGTCTTTATCAAAAAGGTTACAGTCATGTTGCAATGCCATGAATGTATAAAGTAGATGTTGCCGTCTAAGGCGACAGTTGTCCAAATAGAATAATTATTGTATTTGATATAATACATATATTAAGAATAGCAGTAATTGTGCGTGGACGTCTTACTCTATCCCCTCCCCCCCCATAATACGTATCATATTTTATAAAAGTCACAATATTATAAACTGACTATGAGGAAGAAGAAGACATTACTCCAAATGGAATCTGATCAATTACAGGTTAAAGAAAGTGAAGGGACTAGTACTCATACAAACCAATGTGAGATAGACCATGAAATTGAGTGTCCTCGCTGTCATGATATAATGATACTTTCATCTGAATTTGACAGACTCGGCTATTTTTGCGAAGAATGTAATTTCTTACTATATCTGGCATAAGCTGACAAAACCATGCCTTTGTTTAAGCTAGCACATACAGACCAACAAGGAATAAAAAATAGTTTCGATCTTTGTACATAAATTTGATGTGAGGATTTTAAGATGATAATTGCATCTGGATATCTCTACAATCATGTATAAAACAAATTTGTCCAAGATCGATTTAAGACTGTAAATCTCATCTTGGCATTTTATCAATGTAGAAATCCCCGAATACTACACAACGGTCAGTTAGCTCATGTCAGTTAGCTTATATCAATTCTAGCGTAGGCCATGGCAGCTTGAGATAACGTCATACATTAACAAGATATTTTTACAAGGCTATAATCAATCACTTTCTTAGCCTTTTCTTTTCACTTGCAAACATTCAGCTTATAAACTGTATCCAATCAATCTTCTACCGGCCAGTTACATTTAGTAACGAACTCCACAAGATTGCCTGCCGGATCTCGAAAGTATATAGATCTGCTATCTTGTTTTTCTGCCCAGCTTGCCTCCATCTCGACATAAATTCCATTTTGTTTTAGGATATTTTTCCAGTCATCATAGTCTTCGTCTTCTATTTCTAAAGCAAAATGAATGCATGCAGGAGGAGTTATCGCTCCATGAGCTGGTAATTTCTTATTATTTCCACCTATACTTCTTGTGTTTTCTGGATTAAATATTAATAGCATACTCTTACCAGCCTTTAGGAATACATGTCTTCCTTTTTCTTCAGAAATGAATTCAAGTCCTAGATTTTTAGTGTAAAAATCCTTCATAGCTTCCAAGTCAGATGAATAAATGCATGTCTCTACAATCTTCTTGAACTTCATCTGGAACTGGAGATGGCATTACGCATTTATGACTTACTACTAGTAAAATAAAGATACTCCTCTTATTCTCACATTATAATTGAAATGAGAATTATTATTCCTAAACTGGCCCGGAATATGGATTAGCGCTCGTCTGATTCGTCGTCATTCTGGTCGTCAACTGCGTCATACTGATTCAGATTCAACATAGCATATAGTATTAGCGTAGTTGATATTCATCATACAATATTCCGTTGTTCGGTCGTACGGATCATTTTTCACAGTCGAGATAATGTCTGGTCAGTCATCAAACTCTAATAATTTATCAAGTTGCTAGTATTTTTAAAACTAGAATAGTTTAATCTATATTTTAAGAATTGTTATAGATATTCGCTACAATCTACGATTAGCATAGGTATAAGCCCTGCTATAATAAGGATACATAATAAGAAACCTCGCCAGTATCAGAATTCTGATGAGGTATAACTAGTCAGCATGAGCATATGATTAGAATAGAACATATTAAAAATAATTTCATTGGAACCAATTAATTTTATAGCACAACAGTCAGTCAATGTAGAAGTTTGAATAATCCGAATTAATATCAAAGCAGTCCCTTAATCAAATTTGTATGTAGTGATCAAGAAAATACGTTGCTTAGAGTCAATCAACTAATCATCATCGATTATCATGAAGAATCACTTTATAATGGTCCCGAAGCTGTCGGTAACAAAACACCGACTATTGAAGCGATGATCCATATGATTACTGCGACTAATATCGATTTTAACCAGCCCATCTTGTATAACCATTTTAAAGACATTAGCCATACAATTCCACCAACAATTGCTGCCACCAATCCATTTCCCAGTAGATAATAGATTACTGTGTAAATCACGGCTCCAATAACAGCAGTTATAAAGGCAATTTTGACGCTTTCTCTTTCTCCAAAGAGCCTGGTAACTATAAATATTATTATTGTCGATATAACTAATCCTATCAGGAAAGTAATTATTGTCCAAGGTGTTCCTAATACCAAGTAAGATCAATATAGAATAGACCTAATATTAACAAACTAACAAACTAAATACTTTTAATGCAGAAGATGATTCTTTTTTATGATATTATCATCGATATCCATCCTATTAATTCACTATGCGAAGATAGGTCAGTGGAGAAATGCTTCAGATCCCTATCATCCAACGAATAAGTTCTATTTTCAGTCAAAGAGAACAGATACGTTAATTGATCATATATTTATGGTACCGTACTTTCTAGGATCAGATCAGTTTTAGGAGTACAACAAAGCGTCAGGTCAGTGTATTCAACAAAGAAAGTTGGTGGCGACATAAGTTCGAGTATTCTCGTATAGATTAGATTAGGCAATATATATTTCAAAGAACCCTGAGATACACCATTTATCATGGATCGAATACTAATCACAATTTATAATGGACTTGAAGTTGTACATATTGAGGAACGCCTTACTATCAGGAGACATAAATTATCCTTGTGATCAGGGTTTAGTATGACGATGTTTTAAGCATATGAACATAAGTATGCGATATTGGGCAAGGACACAGCAGATATCGTTTTTGTTTGGGGAAATCCGGGTTATTTGTCGTTATTGTTTCAATCAGGATTGATTAAACTTTAGGTAGAATATGACTTGGATAGAGCTCGACAAGAATATACTAAATTTCACTGACTTTTGTGTTCTTCCATGTCCCATTTTTGATATCTATTGAGGCTATGGCAAATCTGGTATCTGTGGCAGTACCGGAGGTGCTTGCCCTAAAGATTGGTCCGGAGTTGATGAAAATGGTGTTATTTGACGCGCTCCAAGTATAGTCGTAATATTCAATATTTGTCCATCCCTATTTACTTTTAAACCTACGGTATCACCTACAGATTTATGTCCATCGAGATAATTGATTATGTCATCAATTTGCCTGACAGGATGTCCATCAATCGCTATAATTATATCCGGTATCTCTGCGACTAGGTTACTACTGCTTCTAAATGTCAGAGCATTACTGTTGATAGTATTCTCATTACTAGACCGATTCAAACCTCTTAATCCTGCTCTATCTGCAGGACTACCCGCTTGAATTGTAGCTATCATAACTCCTTTGTAATTCTTAGGTAAGCCACTGCTGTTAGATACTTCTGACGTAATTTTACCACCGGTAATTCCTAGCCAAGGATGACTATAACTTCCATTTTGAATTAATTTTGGAACTACACGGGCTATATCACTAGAAGGGATTGCAAAGCCTACTCCAGAATATGTTCCTGTATCTGAAATGATGGCAGTATTCATTCCAATCACACGGCCCTGCATATTTAATAGCGGACCACCAGAATTGCCAGGATTAATTACGGCACTAGTTTGGATGGTGTTTGCTATTGAATACCCAGTATCTGGATTTGGTAAAAGGCGCGCCATTTGACTTATAATACCTGTTGTCATGCTGCCACTGAGACCAAACGGATTACCGATAGCTATAACCTGCTGACCTACTTGTAAATTAGAAGAATTTGTAATTGAGAGAGGAACAAGTCTTTCATCAGAAAAGCTACCAATAAGTTGAAGTACTGCAATATCGCTAAATGGATCTCGTCCTATAACCTTAGCTTGGTAAGTGTTCCCGTCTGTAAAAGCCACATCCACCAACTTATTAGCAGTATTAGAAGTATCTGGTACTACATGATCATTAGTTACGAGATGTCCTTTCTTATCATAAATAAACCCAGAACCCAACGCAGTACTATTTCCACTCAGGCGCTTTCCATTTATTGTAATAACTTCATTTGGATTTGAAATTGTACTTGTTATTTGTACAACAGAGTTTTTTATGCGCTTGAATATATCAGTCAGAGATAATGGCAAAGAAAAAGATTCAGTAGAGTTTGATATGTGCTGATTTATAGTTTGATTGACTCGCGAGTGGACGGTTAATGTAGACAGTGCAGCAAAACTATAACCTTTGTGTTGATATTCTCTTTGCGCAATGGTCATCATATCGTTTATGAATGAGGATAACGATGATAAAATTGTTAGAGATATGACTGAGAAAGATAATAGTACTATTAATAATGTATAAAGTGCTCCGTGACACAATCTTCTGTTTAGCATTAAAGTTAATACTAATTTATACATTAGCATAAGCAATCCGATTAGGTCCCATTTATCAGTTTGTTATAAATGACAACCGTATGACAGTAAGCCATATCTACGAATCCAGCCACTGGTGAATATGAGATTATATTCCTACGGACAGCACAATTAGGAACAAGACATCATCATTATCTCTTATCTAACGGCTTGACCATTATTCAATGTCTTGTATTGCCTGAATCTTGCTGAAAGTTATTATTATTATTATTATTATCATTGTTATGTTTGAGTTTATCAACTGTCCCAGTAAAATTTCTACTTAAATCGCTGAATATATCATAATAAATGATGCTATTGACTTTGTTATGGTTACTGTTACTATCCTGGGAATATGCAAAAATATCCTCTGCAGACTGATGATTCAAAGCTACTGCGGATAAAAATGCCGCAGCTATGCTTATTACACCTATTGCTGGCCTTTGTAAACCCAAGCCCTCTGACATAATGTCTATCAGTTATATATATTCTAGCTATTGTCTTTATATAGTATGTTGTTTTCTAATTCAAATTGGCCCCTATCAAATTATATACTACCGAGAAATGCACTCAATTAAATATCATTGATTTATTCTCAGTATCGTGCAATTGAGTCCTAGTTCCTGGGATAGATTTTTCATGATATTAACCTCTAAAGAGATTTTTTTCCTGACAACTGCAATTTTGGCGATATTTTTAATTCAATCTTGTTCTGGATATTGGGTCGGAACATTACCAGTTTTTGCTTCCAATACCATTAATTATATCAATAATAATGGTAATGGTAATGATAATGATAATGGCGACATAGATTCTGGAATAAAAGTAGATAGTTATCCCATAGGAATTGCAGTTAATTCTGCTACTGGCAAGATATATGTAGCAAATGAATTCTCAAACACCATCTCAGTCATAGATGAAAGTACAGATAAGATACAGGCAACTATCAAAGTAGATAGTTTTCCATATGGTATAGACGTCAACCCGCTGACGAATAGAGTGTATGTAGCAAATAGAGGTTCGAACACCATCTCAGTCATAGATGGTTCAACAAACCTTAAGATGGCCGATGTTCATGTAGGCAATAGTCCGATAGATGTTGCCGTCAATCCTTCCTCAAGTCTGGTATATGTTACCAATATAGAATCTGCAACAGTATCTGTAATAGATGGAATTACCAATACTATTTCTTCTACAATAAAAGTTGGTAGTATTCCCTATGCAATTGCAGTTAACCCTATAACAAATATGGTATATGTTACTGATATAGGAGGCGGCAGTATATCTATATTACAAAACTCAAAAAACGCTAACGACAATAACAGTAATAGTAATAGTAATAACATTAACGTGATCAGAACATTCGAAAAAATTAATGGTTTTATTGCACCTGCTGGTATTGCAATTAATATTTCTACGAATAAAGCATATGTCAGTGACTATGCTTCTAATACTGTATTTGTTATCGATCTTAAGACTAATAGCGTAATTCATAGAATCAAGGTTGGAACTAACCCGGTAGGCATATCAGTAAATCCTATTTCAAACAGGATCTATGTTACGAATATCGGAGATAATACGGTGTCTGTAATAGATGGTTCCAATTATAAAATACTCGTTAATAACAGCTCGAGGACCAGAACTCCATTTATAGAACCGCCTTTTGATGATAATGATTCGTCAACGAAAATACCTGTTAATGTAAAATTTCCATTAATCGCAAGTTTTGCCGCTGTTAATTCTGCCACGAACAAGGTATATGTTACAAATACAGCTTCTAATACCGTTTCAGTTATAGATGGTAATAAAGATGTAGTATTGGTGAAATTAAATTTCAGTACTAATCCTGCAAATGCTGGAGAAATAGTTTGCAACGGAGTAAAAAATCTTGATACGAATTCAACTTTATACTCAAAAGGAGAATTGATACAATGTGTCGCAAATCCTCATCATGGATATAGCTTTGATTCTTGGTCTGGTATAACCAATAGCATAAGCAATCCTTTGAGTATTCGGATCTCGCAGTTTGGAACTACGCTATCTGCTAATTTCGAACCAACTCTTCCACCGGAAACTTATCTTTTAATAGGACTGGCTATTGTTGGTTCAATACCTATTTTCATAGGTTGGTATAATAAAGATAGGCAAAAACATTTCTTGAACATATACTTGAACAAAATAGAAAGTATTTATGATACCTTCTTTCAGGATACAAGCTTTAATAGAGAAGAATATGTTATGCGATTAGAACAGATAAGAAAGGAAATACTTCGTTTATTTAGAAATGGAAAGATATCTGATGCTCATTATACTATTTTAGACAAAAAAACAACTGATTATATTTCATTAGGATTAATAGATACGGATCATGAGAAGAAGAGCAATTCATGATTATAATTATTATAATGATAGATAGAAACGCATTACTCGAGTCAAAGAAAGTGATGACAGTACAATTTTGATTTCTTCTCAAATTCAATTTCTTTCATGAATTTATTATCAGATCAGCTGACTAGCAGCATCTTGAAAAGTCATAGTAGAACCGATCCTTTCGAAACATCCGCTACATTTGATGGAAGCCCGTTCATGTCTTATCACAACTCTTGTGTGTTCTTATTCGGTTATAATTAAGCGTATTATTTTGCACATTTGTCGTTAGAATTATTCATTTTACTGCAACCGGAATATTTCTATTGAGTATTATTAGCTATTGTTTTAAAAATACTAAGTAAAATGTCTAAATGGAACTTCAAATTTTACTTCGAATTGGCCGATGTAGTTGCTACTATATGGAAAAATTGCAAGTCCGACATCCATACAAGTCTGTTTAGGGCTGCATTATTTGTTTATAAGAATATTAACGCTCAGAACGTTAAAAGTGTTCTTGATACACTGAAGTTAGTTGGCTTGGTACTACCAGAAAAAATAGGATGTACACTTTCCTAATTATTGTCCTTTATTAAATTGATGCTGAATAGATGAATAGGATGATGCCCAAGCCTTTGCCAGATTTGAGTTAAATTCAGCAGTAGCTTCGACTGTTCTACTATAGTTTTTTACATTTTCTCTTAATGCGTTTAATACATTGATTGTTAGCTGGTGATTGATATCTGCCATTCTAATAATGTTATTTGTAGAATCATTTGATTGTTTTATTAATCCCTGAATATATGGTGCTGCTGTGTCTGAAACGACGAGATTATTGAAATTGCTGTTGCTGTTTGCAAACTGCTTTTGGACTGAAGTTGTTGTCTGAATGGCGTTCCGAGATGCTTCTATGTATTCTTGCTGCAAATTGGAGATTGCTTGTGCATATTCTGGTTGAACCTTTGCAGATTCATTTATCAATTTTGTAAAGTTTTCGTTTGCTACATCGAAGAGAGTTGTACCAACGGTAGTTGCTGAAGCATCTTTCGTAACTCTTGGATTATCTCTTGATGTTCTATTATCTGATGACATAACTACTAATAATACCGATCCATATATAAATATTGGTATTAAATGGTAATAAATACCAAGGATACCCAATTAATGCAAGACGGATATGATGATACAAAAAATAGTTCTATAATAAGATAGTAGTTCTCTCATTTTCATTTGAATAAAAGACTTCATGCTTACGGCGTATTCTCTTAGCATATGCTGAAGTAATTCATCCTTAATAACAACATATTTGGGCCTGGGTTGGCAATGCCGTTATGGATTTCCTTAGACAAAGAGGGATCTCCTAACGAGAAGTTAATGACTGCCTCTCGTTTCTCACTGTTCTGTTTGCCGAGACTGCTGTTTATTCTGTCTGTCATGGTTGTTACAGCCAGGTACAAAGAAGCAAGCCTAAGACCAAAGTTTCCAAGTTAATTAATTGTTGTACTTACTCAAATAGATGACATTATAACTTACCGACATGAGTTACACCTCTATCAGGAAGTGTATCCACATAGAAATCAAAACAAAGTTTAATCTAATACATGAAAAAGAATGGATTGGCAATACCATAAGCAATATTTGTAGGAGATATGGTGTATCCAGAAAAACTTACTATGAGTGGAATAATAGATACAAACAGAAAGGAATTGAAGGTTTATCAGATACCTCAAGAAGACCCTGTAATATCAATTACAAGAAGATAACATCAGAACTAGTAGAGACAATACTTGATCTACGCTTAACCAAAATATTTGGATGTAATAGGATCAAGTTTAGATTAAGAAAGATTGTTGGAATCTTGCTTAGTACCAGACTATCTACAAAATACTAAAGGGACATTGTCTTAATATCCTCAGGTGCAAGACCAAAGCAAGAACTTGCAAACAGTTTGT
>JBQCDO010000237.1:0-11128 GCA_051961195.1 Nitrososphaeraceae archaeon
CGCCGACCTTACTATCTCAATATTTTGATATACAAAAAAGATTATCAAAATTTAGAATTTTTAAGAAAGCTAATAGGAAATAAAGACTTTGCTGACACGTAGACACTATCAAATTAGGAGTTAATACGGTTTGGCTGATTCCAAGTTTAGTCTAATATAATATTAATGCTAACCAGAGCATTTCGGATCTTATATGGCACACACTGTGGATAGAGCATAGTTTGATTGATATGCGGCACTACTATTTTATTATAAGACGGTCACCCAGCAATCGGTAATCTTTAATATTATGCACTTCGGTCAATCTGTATTCGTGTATTAGGTACAGCTAACCCATGGCTTTAGAGAACAGTACAAGTAGCAATATAATCCGGCTGAAAGAGTGCTGAATCTTCCTGTATTAAATTCAATAATATCACGAAGTCTATTAAACCGAATATAGAATGAAACTATTATATACTTATCTATGAGATTAATTTAGTAATATCAGATGATATATGGCCCGTATAATACGGAATCAATTTACAGATAATGAGAACCTTTTGATTAAATTACGTTGTTTTCTTTGCTCAAAAATTAGCTATATCTGCTATTTTAATCACCGGTCGCATTTATAGAAGCTTTTGTGTGATGTCGAATAACAATATAAAACGATGTTTGATATGTGGCTGTACTGAACACAAGTTATTCGGATGCTTTACGCACTGGCGAGATCACAGTAAGAGTGGAGGCAAATGTAAAGTGAAGACTGATGAATAAGACTATAGATCAGGAGCAATTAATTGCCGTCGTCACAGTGAAATTTTAGAAAATCGGAAGCTAGCCGCCCTATTGTGAGGAGGTGACATAATGATTCTACAATCTGATCTTTGTGTAGTTTCCCTCTAATTGGGCACAACAATGTTAAGATATTGTGAATTTGAAGCCACAGTAGGAATCAAGTCCAAACAAAGGTTAAGAAAATCTCTAGTGTTTTGCAGAAGTTAGCCTGTACTTTAGTTTCTTCATTACGATACCATTACATATTAACCATGAACCTTTTTGCCATGAATTGGGAACCATATTATTCTGTATCAATCCTATTAGGTTTATTGTATACTCAGCCCAGTGCTGATTGGGATGGCCCGAACTTTGCGATTCAATTTGGAGATAAATTGTAGTATTTCAATGATTAGATAGGCAGAAGTGTAGGATAGCTCAAGGATCATTTAAGAATTTTTATTCTCCATCCTAAAATGGCTGATAAAGATAGTGTGATCTATTGAACTAGTAAGGTTGTATGCAGCATGCTTTATTGAATTTTTGCCATCATTTCTATGACCTCTATATGTCTCAGTAAGACATTGGTGACATGCTTCAAGTCGTTTACATGAACTAATATACATATGCCAGAAAGCTACGTGTTGTCTCTAAAATATGGACCTCAATGAAAAACTGTGGACACAATAATTGCAAGAAAATATACTATAGCAACTGCCTTTACCGTTTTACCTATGCTCATAATGATAACAAACTTTTTGAAGTCATATTTTTTAACTCCAGCAACGATTGGTATAACATCTCCGAATATAGGGATCCATGGAGACAAGAAGATAATTATCCATCCATATCTATCTAACAGGACAGTACTTCGTTTTTCCTTCTCTCTATCCTGATAAGTAATATTCTTGTTATCATTATGAAAATTACTTTTACTAGTTCGACTTTTGCGTATTTGAAGAGACAATTTTTTTCCAGTGTAGCCCAAATAGTACGCAAGAAGTCCTCCAATTACTGATCCTATAGTTAAGACTATGAAGACATTTAGTTGATTCTGTCCAGAAGCTAATAATGCAGAAATTGTTAGTTCAGTTGGAATTGGAATGACCGAAGATAATATTCCATTTACAAAGAGACCCAGCAAGCCATATTTTGTAAATAGCAAGGCTACAGAAGTCGGAATAGCAAAATTTAGCATCGATTAATAACTGTATTTAAAGAAATCAGCATACTTTAACTTGATGGCGAAATATAACATGACTGAGGTGTTCTGAAGTATTCATACTATAAGCAGTTAGGCTAAAATCGCTAGCGATGATATGATCAAGCGCCTCAAATACATCGACAATACTAACCTCTCTGAGAGAGGGTGTCCTGGGTAAGAGTCTATTCCTGTGTTTATCTAGGCTAAACTCTGACTGATTTTTAGTTCCGATTAGAAGGAATTTATTCCATACTATGTACTTCTCTTACTCGCTATATATTCGAATAATACCAAATATTTGGAACAAAAAATAGAGAACAATTTTGACTGGTATATCCATGCAGTACGCCTAAGTTTCTATATAGAAGCCTCTAGATCTTTGCTCTTGGTCGAGTTCACTTAACTCGCTTGCCTTTTTGGAAGGCTCTTCTGCCTCTAGACCTTCGCGTTGTTTAAGAACTAACACCGTATTGTACTTTATCTCGTGTCACTCGATTGATTCCCAAAAGGCTTACTGTAAGACGTGATGCTTGGGTGTATACTGGGTAGTATAGCTCAAAACCCTTAATATATAAGTCTGTTGCATTGCTGGTGGTCTATTTCTAATGATTTGTAGAGTGGTCAATGTTTCAGTATCTATACCTGTATTGACTAATGTCTGTGCCTTGAGATTCGAAGGTCTGCATAATTTGGATCTTTAGCACTTGTAGAATTCAATCGCTTCATTATACCTTCCTAACCTGCTGTCTAAAAGTATCAGCTATTGAACACAGTTTAACACTAGTCCGCGGATTAACATACTCCCCAACCTATCTGTAATCATCTGACAAAATTACTTCGTCTGAGGAGAAACCTATCTTTTATGAGCACATCAGTGTATCCCGCACTTGACTGAAGCGTTCGGTATAATCTTATTTAAAAAATAAAGATTCCATAATTGATGAGATAAGCAAATGTGGTCGCTCCTGGTTCCTTACTGGAATGATAAGATTATGCTCAATTTTATGACACCACAATAGAGAGCAGTGAAACGTAATGATTATTCTAAATGCTGACCTAAAATCATCAGTAGTATAACATCTCATACAAACGGTTATTTTATTCATGCAATTGGTTGGTATAGTGCTATAGCGCAAGAGTTGTCGATGTATGGATTTCCTTGCTCGCTAGTAAAATACTGACTTAACCTGAGGAGCGTACTCTCAAAGCAAAGATAGATACCAAGACCGAAAAACAAATTATAAAAAAGATTTTTCGACTGCCTTCAAGATTTCAGAAATGACCGGTACGTGCCCATAACCATTCATTATTCTATTCCATATTTCTCTTATCTTGTTTTTATTTTCCGGATCATCCTTTAACAAGACAACCAGATCTTCAAATAGATTTGCCAGTTTCATCTCATCTTCTTTATCTATTTCTTTTTTGAGTATTTGGGATTCTTCGGAGCTTTTTCCCCGCGCTGAACTCAAATGTGATAATTCTCTAATAATATTATCAATCTTTGAGAGGATTTCTTCTTTCTCCACAGGAATATACCTTCCGTCGGTCCATATGAATGCATGGCAAAATTTAGTATCATCTTTGGTTCATTTTAGAATCAGAACTCCCAATTATGATTATAATCAACTTAAATAATGCATTGATTTCTATCTGCACCATCGACAAAACTCATTAATACTTACATTATGGAGCAGTTTCTCTCTTCTAGTATCTTATCTTCCCTCTTGTATTTGTCAGATCAAAAATTCTGGACAAAGGCGTCCTAATATCTCAACATGTAACAACAAAAAAGGAAAAGATTATCTGGCAGCTAAATTGAATGTAGCACTTTCAATAAATTCTCCGCTAGGGTTTCCAGCAACAGCGTCTATACTAACCTTCACCATAAAAGGACCTGCTTGCGGAATAATTATCGACTGTTTTCCAGTACCGTCAGGAGCTTTCTGATCTGCAGCCTGTTTGATTATTTTACCGTCTGGTGTAGTTACTGAAAACGTATAGCTTACCTGATTTTGGATATTATTTGAGCTATCCATAAAAAGTATACCGAATTGTGTAACTTTACCATGTACAATGATTGCAGGTTGCCAAAACAGTTGGATATTGTAGGTGCCACGGCCTGTTTGCAAAGTTAATGGCGATTTGGGCTCTAAAATAAGAGTCTTAGGTTGCTTAGGTTGACCTTGGCCTGTGGATTGAAGTTCAAAGGCATATTGAATTGGTGGAGCTCCGGTCGTTACAGCTGCAAAAGCCTGCGCCTTGATTGGATATGGCATATCTGGATTCACGTATATGTGGTTATCAGCTCCATAATGCCAAGATATCGCTGTAGTATCAAACGTTCCTGCGGGGACCGTTACCTTAGCTGCTCCGCTAGGTGCAATAGCTGACCCGCCTATGGCCGCTAGCTTGCCCCAGGAAGGAGCACTCAATGATTGTCCGGGTTTTGGTACAAATGATGCTAACCAGTCTAACGTATTAACGTATGCGCTCTTATACGGCCTTAATGCAGTAGATATCTGGGAACTGCCTAGAGCAGTAAGATCGAGATCACTCAGATGAAAGGTACCATTAATTACATTGCCGTTTGGTTCTGTCACGTACACCGGCGCAATCCAGTAACCCTTACTGTTATCGAATTGCTTAAGATAGATAGTCATTATGAATGGCTGGCTTTCTTTCGTATCATGATCCTGTATCTTATAAGTATAATATGTATTTGCTTTCGCACCTTTACCTAGATACCAATTATTGTCCGCATAGGCTTTTTGAATACCAATAGTGGACTCTGACAGTAATAATATTGGTGCGACTAACATCGCAGTCAAGGCAAAGAATATGCCAAAACTAGTACCGCTATTCCTGTTTTGCTTAACATTCATCAACTATTACTGTTCAGATAACCTGATAAATATTTTTATTTTTATTCTATTTTCAGCTAACGTCAAATCGTAAAGATTTCGACTCAAATTTCTAAATATATGTAAAACCAATAAGTTAATTCTGGTTTATTGATTGATTTAACGCTGGATAATTTTAAGCTGTAATCTCGGGCTGAAACGAGAACAAATCAGTTTGCAAAACCATTTTCGAAAGTTCCAGACTTTCTTATCACGAACTAATGTGATTTCCTTAGCAGTTAACGGAAGAGCTTATCGGTTATCAAAGTATGATTTACCCACAATTAAGACAGACTTTACAATCACTTTTCAATATTTCAAAGCATAGGATATTTAATGTTCTAAAAATTGAAATGTATGGTATATGAATTTTGCTGCTATTACCATATTGCATGTATGTCATCTTGAAATGAAATTTCCGCTAGATATTACTGTCTATGCTAACTAGATATTTGAACTGTGCTCAAATGAACGAATAATTGATAGATGAGGCTCTGTGAGCTTTATCGTGTAGGCTGCCGTATCATCTGAGGAAAGGTGAGAAAGTTCTTCCAAGAATTTTGTTTTATCTCTTCCTCGTTCATAGAGGCCACCAGATTCCTTAATACACAGGGGAAACTTTTGCAGACTAATATCCTTGGAACGAAGGTACGAAATAAAATGTCGATAGGCATCAAGGTCATACCATTCCCAATCCCTCTCTTCACAGAAACTTATCCATACATCAATGGTATTTTGGAAGAAAGCCTTTAAACGTAGTTTTTCTAGGCTCATACTAATAGATGAAATATATCATAGTATTTTTGAATTTATCGGCAGTTTAATTTACCTGTCGACGTCATAGCCATCGTCTTGACAGTCTATGGACACCACAATTGTGGCCGAAGTGTAAAACTCGGATTTGACTTGTAACATAGGAAATAGCCACGTATGCGGCAAATTGCCTTCAGATATTTCATATTTTACAGCTTTCACCCCCATTTTGAATATATAAATTGTGATTTGAATAATTTGTAATAGTAATAAGCCTATAACAACATATATTCTTATGCCACATGACATATCATTTAGTATGCCCAACCGAGATCAACTCCATGAGGCTACAGTAAAAAAAAGGGAGTATTGCAGCAAAATCCTCAGTATATCTCCCAAAATTCGATACGCTGCAGTTATGAATGGATTTGGAAGGACTATAGCAGGTCAGTTACGTAAAGATGTAGTTCCATTATTTACGCCAGATGAGGCGAGGAATGAAAATTATATTGAAGCTACAAGAAATTGTTTAAGAAAAAATTTCGATAAATCCATCGGTAAGACTACTTTCACATTCACCGAAAATGAAAAGGTAAAGATATTGGTCATTCCGGGAGAGACTAATTTTTGCTATCTGACCTTGGATAAGGATACAAAAATAACCGAAGTTGAGCCTATTGTCGATTCCACCAGGAAATTTATTCTTTCAAACAATATCGACCATCCTTCAACCTGATCAAAATGAGTGTATAAGAGGCTGTGTGTGAAAGTCAATATAGATGAATGATTAGGACAAGGATTTCAACTTTCTAATTAACTCCTTATCTCCATAAATTGATGGATGATTTGGATCTGCGAGAATTATCTCATACCACAAATACATCCCATCTTTATACAAATAATAAGAACCCAATACTTCCATATTGGGAAATTTCTCATTAACTCTTCTTTCTGCGACTTTTCGCATGCTTATTCCCTGTTTGATGCGGACGACGCCCATGTGTTTAGGTCTTCTACCTGACACAGGTCTTTTTTTTCTCATGCCTCCCCTTCCTACTCTCGCTCTCACCATCACCATTCCTTGTTTAGCTTTATATCCTAACTTCCTTGCCCTATCTATTCTACTTGGTTTTTCAATTCTACTCACGGCTGGTTCGAGTCTCCACCCTATAGCTTTTGATTTCACTTCAGAATTCTGTTTCCACATCATTTTCCAAGTGTTGCCTATATGGGAGTACATGTCTAGTGGTTTGGTTGGATGAGCCCTTTATATCTGTATATTTCCTTTAACCTGGTGCATTAGCGTTCATTGATCAGGATATTATAACGCCATATTGCAAACTCTATCCAGCACATTCAAAAATAGTCACTTTTATTTCTTAGCCAGGGATACATTAGTAAGAGTGGATAGACATTAGGACAATACACCAGTACACCAAAGACTGATGGTCCTAACGCTTATGCTAGGTATTCATTGTTTGAATAATTTTTTCAGCTATAACTGTGGACGCTAGTCTCTGCGCTTCCAACGTCTGAGCACCAATATGCGGTGTACTCACCACATTCGGCAACTCAAGGAGCAGCCTGTTAACAGGAGGTTCAATTTCAAATACATCAAGAGCCGCCCCGGCAATCTTACCTGCCTTTAGGGCTTCGTATAATGCGTTTTCTTCAATAACTCCTCCCCTTGAAGTATTTATAATGTATGCAGATGGCTTCATCTTGGAAAGCCGGTTTGCATCGAACATATGTCGAGTTTCTGCAGTAATAGGAACATGACACGTTATATAATCAGAACTTTCTATTAATGTGTCGAGATCCGTCTTAATTAATCCTACTTCTTTAACAAAATCTTGATTTATGGGAATTGTATCATAGCCAATTAGATTCATCCTTAACGCTTTTGCAATACGCGCCGTATTTCTACCTATACTCCCTACACCCACGATTCCCAAATATTTGCCATTGAGTTCTGTTCCCATCAAGCTTTTCTTAATCCAATTTCCCTTTCTCATTTCTGAGTCTGCGAGCATAATTTTCCGGCAAAGACACATCATAAGGCCTATCACTAATTCAGATACAGCGCTGATAGCAGCTTCTGGAGCGTTAATTACGCGTATATTCTTCCTCTCCGCTGCTACTACGTCTATGTTATCCAATCCGACTCCAACTCGAGCTATTATTTTTGCAGATGTCGCGAGATCAATAATATTTTTGGTTAATTTGGTTCTGCTCCGCACAATTATGATATCATAATTAGCAATGGAAGATACCAATTTCTCAGTTGTAATTTCAGGTTGATAGGTTACCGTTAATCCAGCCCTTTCCAAACTGGATATCCCTGCCTGATCAATTGCATCACAAACAAGAACGCTACCCATAGCTTGCATGGAAATTTTAAAAATGGCATAGATAATTTAAATTTTTGTTGGCACTGTCACAAAAAAGATTGTGTTAGATAATTATATGCAAAGATGGCCGAAGATCATTACTCTGTTTATCATAAGTCAACGGTATAATTGTTAGATACCAGGTAATTCTGACTTGAGTTTTCCCAAATTTAGTATCGTATTTGATAAGTTTACTTGAATCTTATTTCTGCAGGAACTATCGCACGTCTGGCAGCACTTGACCTCACGAATTCCTAATGCATTTTGACACAATTCGTCATGATGGCCATATCATCAAGTCTCATACGATAAAGATATCATTTTCGTGTCAGTTTCCAATAGTATCAATTTCTATGCCAATCGATGATATTTATTAGACTGAACTTGGCAACCTAATCGTTTTAAAAATTCAATATACAACGTGAAAGACATTATTAATTGGTAACGATACACTCGTTCGCATCTTTGACCAATGCGTTAAAAAATGAGTAAGCACGTGTATTCTCATATCAAATGAATCCATAGAAGATAACGTTTAACCACATTTTACTAGCAAGATTAGCATTTGTCAGTGATTGATCAAGTTCTCGGCTAGCGTGGAAATAAGGCTTGTCCTATCTCAGATGTTTTCATATCCTTTTCTCGTATCTCCAGATAGCTTAAATTTTTTATACGGAATGTTTTCATATGTACGCCCATAATAAATAATATTTGCGATTAATAATTTCTTAAAACAACCAGAAAAGTGGTCAGCATATCAACTTTTATAGTTATAAAACACGATGATTTCCATGAGCAGGCCGGATTGGGATGAATATTTCATACTGTACGCAGAGATAGCTAAACTTCGTTCAAACTGCATGGCTAGACATGTAGGTGCAGTGATCGTAAAAGAGAACAGACAGATTGCGACTGGCTACAACGGAACTCCGTCCGGCATTAAAAATTGTTTTGAAGGTGGATGCCTAAGATGTAAAGAAAGAATTCAAGGGAAGATTAAGTCCGGTGACCAACTAGATAGATGCCTATGTACTCACGCAGAAGCCAATGCGATAATGCAGTGTGCATTATTTGGAAATGCGGGAAGTACTAGGGGTGCCACCTTATACACTACATTTACTCCGTGCATAGAATGCAGCAAAATGGCAATCGGCGTGGGCATCACAAGAATAGTTGTACTTGGTAGATATCCAGAAGACGTAACAGGATTACTAAAAGAAACAAATATTCAAATGACACAATTAGATCATAATAATCTGAAAAAATGGATTACACAAATCAATCAAGATCCTGAGCTTTCCAAATCTCCATCTAATCAAGTATAGAACAGTCGGAGTCTGAAAGAAGAAGGTCTCTAACTATTGAAGCTATTCGAGAATAGAATTTTATTAGACCTCGGCAGGTTCTAATTGGAGTAATGAATAGCAGTAAGTTTAATGTTTCACTAACGGAATCTGAGTGGCAAGTCATACTAAACTCTTTGAGTAACACAATATTTAATGAAGAGTTGACAGAGGAGGCTAGAAAAAGTGCAAAAGAATTATTTCTGAAACTACAAAAGCATCTTGGCGTTTAAATCTAAAAAAAATTATCGAGAGAGATAGAGATAAAATTAGTAGAGGCTATCTAAATTAGATTCAACCATAAATGCGTTTAATAATCCCCTTAATAAGGATTTTCGGCGTCTTTGATTCTAAATTTAGAAATGTTCCGATAGGATTTTAATTCACATCAAAATGGGAAACCGCATCACTTTTTGTTCATACTCGATCTAGTCTTGTGGATTGTGTCCAATATCACATCCACATCTTCTGCCTCAGGATCTAATTCTAGATACAAGTTCAACATCTCTAAGGCTTGTTCTAGTCTTTGTTTCTTTATGAGTAAAATTCCCTTATCTCGTACTGCATTCGGATTATATTTATCAAGGGTCAGAATCATTTCATTTGCAATTTCTGTGCTATCCAGATCTTGCGACTCATAATAACTAGCTTTGAGATTATTTAGAAGCCGTACCAGAACTTGAGTCGCAGTCGCTTTTCGAACAAAATCTTTTGTAAGAGGGATATTCTGATTAGGATAAAATTGATCCAAAAGGTGCTTTAACGTGTAATCATCCATAATTCTTCCCTCATTATATGGATCTATAATTATTTCGTCATCGTCTTCCAAGGTATGTTTTACGAGAAAATGTGCAGGAAAACTAACCGGATATAACTTGAAATTTAGCACGTGTGCAGTGCGCATATATAAGATCGATAATGTAATTGGGATGCCTAGTCGACGCTCGACTACAACATTAAGAAAATTATTTAAGGGATTGAAGTAGTCATGCTCGTTTCCCCTGAACCCCAGAATCTTAAAAAGATAATTATTGATCTCTTCAATTATTTGCGTTGGTCGAAGAGGCATACGTTTCTTTATAGATACTTGAAGTTCCTTTCCCAAAGCATCAATAGTCTCCAATGCATGAAGCACTTGTAGATTCGGATAGGCGAGTATTCTTGATAAATGAAGCGCATATAATGACAAGTCATCAGTATTGTCAGAGGCCGAAACTATATTCGCTACGCTAATGCGCCAGTCTTCGATAATGTTACGCAGGTCAGGAATCGGCAATATCTTTATTGACAAGTTTACCTACTTATAATTTTCACGTGATTACTCCATGCTTTGACGATATAATGTCGCGTAAAATTATATTTTAATTTTTCACGTGGCTATCTTCGGCAGAAATTGTGATTGGAACCTTATCTTTACACAGACTGAAAATATATCCTATTTATGAGTTGAATTTTCTAAATTCGTATAGTATTAGCTCACATACTAAGCTGAAATCTAATGAGGCAGCATAATATCATGCGCAGAGCGTCATTTATTGTCAAATGGGGCTGCGACATAATTTTAGTCACTTCAAGCTAATGATATCTTATTAAACTCATCTTTAGTTTGTCTATACCTTCTATAATCTTCATCTACTTCTATTGCTGATGCCAATATCTTACTTCTTATCGACTTGGAAGATTGTAAGAACATTTTAGTATCTTTTGGTAGACAATGACCACCTATTCCATCTCTTGGTTCAAGTATATTCACATTCCATTTTGTATTTAGTGCAT
>JBQCDO010000238.1:0-2219 GCA_051961195.1 Nitrososphaeraceae archaeon
AACGAAAACAAATTGAAGAGATTGAACCAAATACTACTACTACAATTGAACCAAATACTACTACTACTACTACAATTGAACCAAATACTACTACTACAAATCGAGAAACTATATCGTAAAAAGTGATAAAGAGATTTTGATTAAGTGCACTTGACCAGTATTAAATAGATGATAGTTATAATACCTTTTAATATGGCACTTTGTCTTTTCGACTCAACTATACTAGGCTAATCTCCAAAAAAGAAGGAATCATAGTACAGGAATTACATGGTGAATTTAGCTGGAATAACAATTAAACTAGTATGTAAATCTTTGAATTGAACTTGTAATTACTTTTGCAGTTTCATTCAAAATAGTAATTGTATGTAACGTGAATAATAAAGCAAAGAAACTGGAAAGTGTCGACGACAGTTGTTCCAAATTTATATAAGAGTCCACATTTTACTATATTGTACAAATATACATGAATTAAGCGAATATTATGCTATAATTTTCGGATGTAAATGTCAACCTCTATAAAACGCTGGCATTATCATTACTGTTCTAACTATTATAATTGTGATACCAATTGCAACCCATCAGGCTAGCTGGATACCAATTGCGTCATAAAATTTGAAGATTAGTTTGTGCTTGTTATAGATGATAAATTAGGACTCCATTGCGTGAGCTTTCTTCCTTCTGATATAGACCGTGCCTGCTATCCCTGATATAATCGAGACGACAATAAGCACGATTAATACGTATATTGCATTAAGTGGTTCTGAAGGAGTAAAAAATGACATAAATTGGTTGACAACTGTTATTGGAAAGGTAAAAGTGATGTTTTGGCTATTATATGATGTATCATATACGTCAACATCTAGTGAATATATCCCGCTCTGATTAAACGTGTATGGAAATGTGAGGTGGCCATATGTTACCGATAGAGGGTTTGTTCTCGTTAATTCTGAGCCTCCTTTTGATATTCTGATCACAATTGGAATATCGACCAATTCATCTCCTTCGACGCTCCCAATCCTTAATTGAATTTTGGAATTTGTATTTACAACTGGATTTTGGGGAAGGGTTTTCATCTCCATATCGTAATTACCTATCCTCTGACGAATTGCGCCTTTAATTGTATCTGCAAAGACAACCCTTTGTTCCACAAGTGTCATACTTACTAAAAGTAGAAAAAGTAGTAAAGACGTCATTGAGGCATACAGGCCAAGTAAATTATTGGAATTCCTATAATACATAACTAACTGTAAACATATGGAAAAAGAGTTCTTATCACATTTGGTCCATAATACCGATGTAGTTGTCCACAATCTTGTCTAAAAAGGCATCCTTGTATATCACCAATATCTTCTTGACCTCCCTGCTATCAACAATTGTATAATGCTGAGAGCGATCTCCAAGTGACACAGAGATAATTCCTGCGTCCCGTAGCCTATTTAGATGCCAAGATATCGTTGAAGGTGCCTTTCCGCTGTTTTCAACGATTTCGCCAAACGTACATTGATCGTGTTCTAGTATGAATAGTATGAGCTGCCTTGATACCTTGTTTTTCATCTGACCTATTAGATAGGTATCTTCATCAGGAACGCCTGTAAGATAATATCGTGTTATTTTATTTTTTCTTCTATCCGCTCTTATTTTTCCTATTCTTTCAAGTATAGAAAGATGATAGGTTAACACACCATTGCCAAGATGAAAAATCCTCAGTAACTCTCTATATCTGACTCCTGGATTTCGGTCAATACATGCTAACAGTGATATATCGATGTCATTGCGGAATTCTTGTATAGCCCGAGCATCTTGTTTGAGAATATGTATTGATCCGTTAGAGGGGTTAGATATCAGATTCATAATTTCTTATTACTCACCCTAAATACTCCGATTCCAAACAATGTTAACATGGCGAAAAGAATTACGTGAGGCAGCTCAATCCGCACAACAGGTATAATAATATCCTCGATATTTACTGTTGCAAATAAAAGATATAGACATTCGATTACCACTAGAGACAAAAAGCCTAGTGCCATAAATAAGAGCCTACTTGAACTATTCCTCGTGTAGGCAAGAATGGCCACGATACCCAGAAAAATAGATATAATAAGACTTACCAAGTGAAGCAGAATATGGTAGATCATGTAGACATGACCAAGATGTGGCAATATAACCGGGACTGCCAATGCTCCTACTACGATAATTGATATAATTGCTAGCAGTTTGGG
>JBQCDO010000239.1:0-3312 GCA_051961195.1 Nitrososphaeraceae archaeon
TTCTACATTCAATGCATCTCGAATCTTCCAAAGTCCTTTTTCCATAGGTCATTACATGTAACTCTTTGACTGTAATACTAAAATCAAGTTAGAAAAATTACTGCTACGGAAATGCCTTCTAACCCCCAGATCAATCCAGAAATCATCACAATCAAAAATATCCAACTTATACCACACTGCATTAAACTTTGGTGCAAAGTTGACATCAAACGTATCTAATAATTTTTCCTGTAGATGACTTGATAGGCTTTTGGATAAATCCCGGAACCTATAATTACCATCCTGATTTACGTCGACGTTGACAAATACTATTCCATCACATGATGAGTCAAATTGATCACGTGTCCCAGGTTGATAGAAGGTACCCAGGTCTTTATCAAATCTTAGTTCAATTTGTTTTCTCTCGACTTCATTTTCAAAAAAAATTCCTTATTTGCTCAGTTGTTTGCTGTATATAAGTCGGATCACTTTTACGATCTTCATTAAATAAGCCAAGGAAAGTCAAATGCACCATTGGTGCGATTCTGAAATTATATTCGCTTAATTTATCAAAAATAGATTCAAACTTATGTCTTATGTCATACACAATTGCTATGATAGTCAATTCTTTTGGTCTATCGTTTTAGTCTTTTTTTCCATAGTACCAGATGATTGAGGACATATTTATTCAAATTTCATACGCCGTTTAATTCCATCTAGACCTACTTTAAAATAGTCCAAAACCATTATTCTGGAGCTAAGATGTCAGTCAATAAATATTTTTGATGGATCATGCAGTTTGGAATACAAACATAGAAAGTTTCACGGCTCGGTCAGTTATATGTACTGAGCAATACCTGTTCAAATCCCTTGCCAATATCAGTTAAACTATATTCATATTATACTCTACTATGGGAAATACCATGAAGAGTCTATCAAGTTTTATCTTTTGCTTGTAGTGTTAACTGACTATATTTTTCCTCTTCCTTGTTTAATTTTCCTCCACAAGTTTCTTATCTTTTGTATGGTTATCATTTATTGATCGATCAGTCCCCTCAGACATCAGTAGGGCAGATTTAAATAAAACTCGGAGTAAGCGGACGATAGTATGGAGTTCGCAATCGCTATTCCTCAGACGTATTCCGATCCTGCTCATATTCAGCGGTTCTTGAGACGAGCAGAAGAGTTGCCATTTAATGCGGCATGGTGCATTGAGCAAGTTATCGGTACTGCTCCTGTTCTTGAGTCCGTGACGACCTTGACATATGCGGCCGCGGTCACGAAACGTTTGCGTCTCGGAATCGCCGTTTTGCTGATCGCTCAGCGGAACCCCATTGACCTGGCGAAAGCCTTGTCATCGCTTGACGTGCTTTCGGACGGGCGCCTAATTGTTGGTGTCGGACTTGGCGCAAGTACCCGGCACTATCCCGCTTACGGACTGCCGCCCGAGGGCCGCGTTGCTCGCTTCCGCGAAAATCTGGAGATTATGAAGCGGCTGTGGACAGAAGACAAAGTAACACTCGATGGTCGATTCTCGCGTCTTGAGAGTATTCCGATGCAGCCGAAACCAGTTCAGAGGCCTCATCCCCCAATATGGTTCGGTGGACATGCTGAGGCCGCGCTGCGGCGTGCGGCGGAGCTGGGAGACGGCTACATAGGCGCGGGCTCGACACCGATGGATGCTTTTTTGGATGACATCAAACAGCTGCCCACCGACTTTCCGAAAGCAAAGCGGTTGTATTTGGCCCTGGGAGACAATCTATCCCGCCTGCGGGAATGGTTCGGCGCCTTTTATCATAAGCCAGAAATGGCGGATCAAGTTGCTGTATGGGGATCGCCACAGCAGATTGTAGACCAAATTATCCGCCTTAGAGACGCTGGCGTGAACTATATTCTGTTAAACCCTGTCTTCGACGAAGAGACCCAGATGGAGCAGCTGTGCGAGCACGTTTTGCCACGAGTGCAGTGATCTGGATAGCAAAAATACATCTTCACAGATCGTTTTCTGGATAAGCCTTTTTCCAAGGCAGCCGCCGACTTGATTTCATTTATGTCATCGGGTGAGATTTTTTATTCGTTTCGATTATTTTCTATTCATGTAATCTCAAGACCCACGTATATCCCACTCTACAGAATTCCTGATGAAGTCTAAAAATGGTTTGCCAATACTATCGAATATTCTATCAACAACCTCTCTCATTAGATGATCTCAAGACCATCCTCTAACTCATCGAATTCTTCTTCAACTCTTCCTGTCAGGTCTGTATCGTCTATAACGAATTGTGCCATGCCATCTTTATGTACCTTACGTGTGTAAAATCTGGCGCGCTCTATATTTTCTTTTCATGTTACCATCTTTTTCATCTCTTATCAACTTTGCATCCAATTGTGAGTAATCCGCTTAGCCTCTGTAATTGATATGTAAGCAGCCAACTAGATACAAAATGTAAAGATGCCGATTTGGATGGCCTTCATATCTAGAAGCTCGAGATCTTGATCTATATTCCAGACTCATAATGACTAATAGTTAGAAACGTTGGGGCTACTATCCATCATACTATCATACTAGTTAAGAATTTTTCGCGATAGATGTATGGCTCCTACGCTTGACTATGTCGCTAAGCTTTATGAGAACCTCTCTTCTTGAAGGCAAAACGTCTTTTTTTGATTGCTTCGCTGATGGAAGACAGAATTGCTTCTGTTAGTGTGATAAATGCAAGCAACGACGCAATCGAAGACAGAGGTCAACACCAGCGCACGACAATAGTGATAGCGCATTTATGGTAACTATAATTCTTCATCACTCATTATTATACTGGCTGTGATAAACCAAGATCAGCGTCAAGGTCAGTATTTTTCAAGACATTTTTCTTGTTTCTACAGTTCAAATATATACATGTACCAATCATAGACGCTGCAACTCCTATCGCCAGTCCAATCAATAATTTACTCAATGAGAATAAGTAACCGGATAGTTATAGAGAAATATGCATGAATACATGACTTATTTATTATCACTACAAAAAGGAATTTGTGGTACTAATTACTGACGTTAGTTAGTCCGAGCTGTCTCTTTTCCGTTGCCGTTGCATTATGCGTTTTCATATTACTGTTTACAACATTAAGAATAGTAATTGCATTTAATCCAGTCTTCGTAGGTGTTGTAGTTGTATAGTTTGTTGGAGGTGTTGTAGTTATATTCTGTGCATGAGCTGTTATAAAATCTAAGATTATATTGTATATCGTGGCTGCAAGTAATATGCTAATACTGACTATTGCAATTATTGCTGCAGCAATAGCATTCATTTAGATTTTATTCATGAGTGTAAATAG
>JBQCDO010000240.1:0-2732 GCA_051961195.1 Nitrososphaeraceae archaeon
TGATATAAAAATTACTCCAATAACATTGTTGTTTGCTATATCCTTAATATGCATTATTCAAGTTGCTATCGATTTAAGAAATCATCCTCATCATAGAGTATTTAAATTATAACCAATCCTAATTATCTGCCTCTATGTTATGTATATAATTTCAAGCCTTAAAGGTTAAAATAAATTACTGGTTTGCACATAATGAATCTGCATCAATTATTTTATTTAACCCTTTATGAATATCAGTTTTGGATTGGTCTGAACTTTAATCCTTTGAATGGATCAATCAATAATGATATATTTAACCATTTAAGATGTTTAAAACAATAACAAGATAGTAAGTGACTATTACGCAGAATATATATTGGTAGATTTAATTTAGGAGACGGATGCATCCATTTATTAATATAACAAAAAAATAGAGATTAAGAATTTTTTATTTGTCCTCTAATTTTCTGCTGCATTTCAGAAGTCATGTCTTCTGGGTTTATGTTATGCTCCTTGCTTGCATGCTCTCCAGCCTTTTGCATAATCTCTTCTTCCGTATCACCTTTAATTACAGTAGGACAGTTAAATCCAACGTCGCTACATGATAGACTTTTCATACTATTATTATATGAACAGTAGATCTTTTAAGATTTGTCATTAGTTTATTTATTCTTCTTACATTTTTTTATATAAAGACCTATTTTCGTAAGATGGATTCGCAAAATTAATTTTGATAAATGTAACCATATTTCGACTTTGACGAATTTACAAGATGAACTCCTAGGTAGCAATGATTAATAGGCTGATATGGTTGAATCGATGTAAAGCGTGATGAGATGAAAAGCGAGAACTCTGTCATGAATAAGATACTCGATGCTTACAAACCAATGTGGTCGGTAAATCATGCCATTTCTCTAATGGGTTGGGACTTTGAGACTTATATGCCTAAGAAAGGCACGGAAGAAAGGGGTGTGGCCGATTCTCAACTTTACATGCTACATCAGAGTCTTTTGTTAAACAAAGATTTTGTTGACCTTGTTGAGTCGGCTAGGAAATTGAACAGTATTAGCGATTTGGAGAAGGGCATTATACGAGTACTACATAGGGAAATATCCAAACAGATAAAGATACCCAAAGAGTTGACTGAAGCAGAATCCCTGGAGAGAATAAGAGGCAACATGGTTTGGAGGGAGGCAAGAGTAAAATCGGATTTCAAAATATATGCACCTCATTTAGAGAAAATGATCGGAATAAAGAAGCAAATCGTAGAGAAAATAGGGTATGAAAAGCATCCTTATGATGCGCTTTTGGATAGATTTGAAGAAGATCTTACAGTATATGATTTGGATAAAATATTTGGTGCTCTGACTTCGCGTATTCAGAAGATTCTGAAGAAACTTGTAGATTCAGACAGCCCGTTTTGTAAAGAGAGCAAACTTGGGAAATTAAAGTATGATATCCCAAAAGTTGACGAGCTCAATCGTGATATTTTGACACTCTTGCAGTTTGACATGGATCGATTCAGAATGGACGTATCTACTCATCCTTTTACTGAGGCTATGGGTCTAAACGATGTAAGAATAACTACTAGATATGAAGGGGTCGATTTCAAAAAGTCCATATCTAGCACTATTCACGAAGCTGGTCATGCTCTGTATAATCTGCAATGCGATCGGTCGTTGTCTGTTACTCCTGTTGAAGGCGGATCTTCGCTTGGGCTGCATGAATCTCAGTCAAGGTTCTGGGAGAATATTGTAGGCAGAAGCCTGCCTTTTATTCAACTGATATCTCCATTGGTTAGAAGAAAAGTGGATTTCGCAAATCGCGCAACAGATGACGAGTTGTACCTATATTTCAACAATGTCAAGGCTGATTATATACGAGTTGACGCCGACGAGGTTACATACAACCTACATATAGCAATAAGATATGAGATAGAGAAAAAAATATTTGGAGATGAGCTTAGCATCAATGAAATTCCTGATTTTTGGAACGATCGAATGGAGCAACTGCTTGGAGTGCGGCCTATTAAGGATTCACAGGGGGTGCTTCAAGATACTCACTGGAGCAGTGGACTCTTTGGATATTTCCCAACATACACTTTGGGAAACTTGGTTTCAGCGATCATTGCATCAAAGATGCATAAAGATCTGGAAGAATATGAGGAAAACATCAAGGGTGGCAATTTTAGCCCCATCAGGGAATGGTTAAGATTAAAAATACATCAGCACGGATCTGTCTATTCTCCCAAAACACTTCTAAATAATATGTTCAATGAAGACTATAATCCAGATTACTTTGTGAGCTATATAGAGAATAAATATCTTGGAGCCTGAACCATGGCCTATTGGATTAAAGATGTTCCAATTCTTAGATATATCTATAGCTTTATTTTTTAATTATTGTATGACAAAAACCCTTGCTAAATTATTTTTATAGTTAATCTATTTAATAAAATTTGATATAGGCAAATACCGAATATTAATTTATTTGGTTATGGAATTTATGCAGATTTTTATAATATTAATTATGTTGTATAATACAAAGAAAAATTTGTAAAGGAGGCAAATTTATGACATAATGCCAAGGTTAATATAATAATTTAACAATATACAATATACTCGAACTAGATAGAATGCGAATGTCAGTAGTGAAGGTTGAAGGCTATCAAAGCCAAAAATATAATGAATTACTGATATTAAAATGCGCTCATTACAATAATAAAACAGGAATGGTTTAATTGTAAATATCAA
>JBQCDO010000241.1:0-5223 GCA_051961195.1 Nitrososphaeraceae archaeon
TGTATGTTAAAACTGCACTTGCCGCACCACCAAAATCTGATAATACCTTTCCCATAAATTGCTCAAGTTTTTCTTCATTAATTGGCGGATTCGTTGTTGTAGTCATACTGTAACCTTGAATTGTAAAGATGATCCTAATAAAGTTGTGAGTAAATAAATTATTAGACAAAAGCAATTAAATCCAATTCATTATGATTTATTATCTTTGGAAAATTCTTTTGGATTTTAAGCATAAAGTCGCTGTTTGGCTACCATTAGCCAATATGATAAAATAGACATTACGATATTAAAATGAAAGAATCCAGTGCTAGTTATATGTAGATGCAGTTTCCTTTAGGATCGTTGGATTCTAGATAGTGCCTAACGAATAATTTCCATAGTCCATCCTTTACAATTGTTTCCGTGTTTCGCTTCGTAATACACATTTGCATTTGCTCGAAGATAATTCCGTCTTACATTGGCGTTCCTGAAAATCTCATTATTTAAGGATAGGATAGTTCACATACACTGGCATGATAACCATGTAATGAAGGACGAACATCTTGCGATTGGGGAAGGCTGGATAGACCATCATAAAGCGGTCAAAGCTTTGAAAGACATCAATTATGGTGGAACAATCACTCTGGAGGTTTTTACCAGTACTAGTGATGCTAAACGTTCAGCACATAAGCTTAGAACATTGTTCCTTTGAAAGTTACACACATTGGGATTCAGCAGTAGTTTTGGATGCGCACGACGTCATGAGATGTATTAAGACCTACAATCAAACCGTACCTGTAGAATCAAAAATAATGCAACAATAACAGCATAGCACAGATACTAAATTTGTGTAAAGAGAATAGCCAAATGCTTTTCTTCGCAACACTTTTACATGGCTCTGATTAAAAATATGGCAGAACTGAAAAATGCATTTAGAGATAAATAGACATACTTTAGAATGCCAGTGCACGTAGTATTAAACCCAAGTTTAATGAATATCGTTCCTATATCAAAATTTAATTATATCTTCACTCTGACTGCTCTATATTCTTTATATCCTCTTCCAAAGTTTTTTCTGTAATACTATGAATCGATCGACTTAGTAGTTTTTCTAATAATCCATAATGGAGCTCTCCATCCAATTTTATTTGTGTAGTTTCTGGACCTATTTCTTTGCATTTGATAGTCGTCAAGCTCCCTTTTCCATTTCCATCTATCGTTTCAATCCTGATAGAATTTTCCGGTGCCATTTTGGTTAGTCTATTCATAGATTTTATTTTCTTGCCATGAAATGAGCCTTCCTGCTCAAATTCTATACTAAAGTCGTTATCATTATTGCTTACAGTTTTTTTATCTATGACCCTAACATTTTTGATATATTCTGGATGTAAGCGTGGTAACTCTTCTACATTCATGAAATATTTCAAGACATGTGGTACAGACGCTCGAACTTCCCTACTAAGATCTATTCGAACAGTCATGACTACATCTCTATGCTAATTATAGTTATCCTTCTATATTAAAGATTTTAACCAACTATTTCTGTGAATTAGAATATTATCAAGTTAGTGAATGGACTGTTTGATTGATACAAATTAGTAACTAGGATCTTGGTCGAAGCAGATGCTTTTAAATCCATTGTCGAATTAGTTAACAAGGTTAATCAATCCTATTTAACCTCGTTTTAGTTAAATATATTAAGATAGAAATAAAAAGATGTCGTTATCTGACAATACTTCATCACAACTACTGGGGAATGGAACAATATCTAAAGATAAAAAACAAGTTGTTATGAATCTATACGAATCTGGCATCGCTGAGGAATTTATTGCCATGCAGCTTGATTTAGAGATTCCAACAGTTATCAGAATCTTGAAAGAATATGATATTTACAAAGCATATTCCGGGGAAAAGTGAAATATCTAAATTAAGAAAGCTTAGCTGATTGCACTATTTCAATTCCCTATACTGAACTGATTACTACTCATCTTAGCTTTACTCATCATTGAGAATACTTGTGATGATTATGAAATATAGATAAAGTTACAATGGCGCATATACACCAAGGTAAGATTGGAGAAAACGGCTCAGTTGCAGTTATTCTTATTATATTTCAAAAACAATAACTAATGGCCCAGTAAATGGACAATTAGTGCAAGGCGATATATCTACTAGCAAACTTGAAGGACTGATGAAAGGAATACAAATATCTAATATGACTAGGCTTATTGAAGATAACAATGCATGCGTAAAGATTCATACTAAATAAATCCCAATGGCGAAATTAGAGGACAGATTTCAAAATAAGCGATGCCAAAAATATGTAATCTATCAAAATAGTCCAAATATTCGCCTGCATCTCCGGCATCTGCTACCTTTATGAATCGAGTCTCTCAGCTAGAATGCACTCAAATGACAAGTCGCATGTGTTAGATGTATTATAGCCAAACAATAAAATGTGTATACCAATCAGATAAACCAAATTTGACTGTTGCAAATTAGGATATCTTTTCGACACTAACTATTATAAATTTCCTAAACCATGGTATATACTAGTACTGCTAAAGTACCTTAAACATCATAATGGTGTTATGATTAATTGCACATATTTCATAACAACAATTAATAATGCTAGAGTGGCCAGACTTGATACGAATGATTCAGGACTTAAACCATATTTGATGCCAGTTGTATTTGTATATGACAATGATGGTAGTTATTATATACCAATAGATAAAAAATTTAAACAGAGCTCAAAACTTATTAAAACGGGTGAGGAATATTGAGGCAAATCCAATGATGCCTTGCTCACAGATGAACATACTGAAGAATGGGCGAAACTTTATTTTATTATGAGCCAAGGAATAGCTTTACTGATGGGTAGCAAGTCTGAACAAGATCAAAGTCAAAATCACATAGAGAGGACCCGTAAACTATGTCCGAAAATATTTTTAGTATCGGGAAGTTGGAATCTGGGAATATATTATAATGATATATTCACAAAAGGTAATTATCTGTAAGAACAAATAAACCATGTTAAATTTGATATCAATAATACTATTTTATATATATTTTGTTAATAGGTTGCATTATGAAAAACCATCGTGAACAAAATTCAAATTACTTTCAAAGAGTATGAAAGATCTTTTAATCTGCTCAGACCAGATTTTTACATATATGGAAATAAGAAAACATGAATAATAACTATCCCACTACTTTATAGAAGATTAGATAGAATAATCATGCCTCATGATATACGTGAAAATAATAATTTTGTAAGCCATCCTCTTATACGAAATAACAGTGTTGAATTTAGATTGTATCAAAGCAACATATCTAAATCTGCAATTAGCAAAAATACTCTCGTAATACTTCCCACAGCCCTTGGTAAGACTATCATTTCGTTACTTGTGTGTGTAGATACGCTGTATAATTATAGGGATAAACGTGTCCTAATCATGGCTCCGACCAGGCCGCTTGTTACCCAGCATATGAAATCGTTCTCTTCGAATCTAAAACTGATGAGCGAACAAACAGCGGCTGTCACAGGGAAAATTATCCCGTATTCTAGAAGAATAATATGGGATAAATCAGACATCAGGCTTGTTTTTGCAACACCGGAAGTCGTGAAGAATGATATCGAAGAAGGCAGATTGTCACTAACCGACTTTATGTTATTGATCTTTGATGAGGCACACAGGGCTGTGAAAGATTATGCATATACATTCATAGCTAAAGAATACATGAAGCAGTCGATCTATCCATTAATTCTCGCTCTAACTGCGAGTCCAGGCTCAGACAAACAGAGAATGCAAGAAATCTGTGACAATTTATTTATTGAGCATTTAGAGTACAGAAATGAAGAAGACCAGGATGTAAGACAATATATTAATCCGGTTGAAATTGAATGGAAATTCTTTGATCTACCCCCGGAATATCAATACATCAGATCGAATTTGAGAAGCATGCTTGATGAAAAGATTAAATGGTTAATTCAGCACAAATTACTATTACGAAAGAATGCAAGATGGATCTTTAAACGGGACTTGATCAATGTAGGTGAGCAAATTCGAAACAATTTAGAGATTACATCCGAACAAGAAAGACGGCCGTTGTATATTGCTTTAATGCAGCAATCCTTAGCTCTATCGTTGATGTACTGTTCTGAGCTGATAGAAAGTCAAGGATCTTATTCTCTCAAAGCATTTCTTGATAGGATTGAAGATGTTGGCGAAGTTGGTCGTAAATCACATCAATCACTAATGAAAGACACAAGAATAAAAGAAATACAAACACTTGTGAATAAATTAGCAATAGATCATCCTAAGCTTCGTTATATCGTAAGTATACTAAAAAACAAACATCATAATACTTCTAGTTCGTGTCGAGCTGCTAAAGTCGAAAAATATAATCAATTTAACCATCAAGAAAAACTAGATCACCAGCTGAAACATCCTCATCATACTAATCATGCAGTATTGCATAATCTACAAACTAATTCTAATGTCCTGATATTTACTCAATATAGAGATACTGCAAGGCGCATCGTACAGGTACTTTTAGAAAATGGAATCAAAGCCTCAAGGTTTGTAGGACAAGCAAAGAGACGAGGAGACGTCGGAATGAAACAAGATGAACAAACATCTGTACTAGATTCCTTTAGAAATGGTGAGTTTAATATACTCGTCGCAACTTCTATTGCTGAAGAAGGTCTTGATATACCTGAGGTTGATTTAGTGATATTTTATGAACCTATTCCAAGCGACATACGGTATATCCAAAGGAAAGGTAGAACTGGAAGAAAGTCCGCAGGCTCAGTTGTTATACTTGCAGCGAAAGATACTATAGATGAACGTTATCTTCAAGGTAGCAAAAAACGTGTTGAGAAAATGAATCAGACTCTTTCTTCGCTCAGTATGTCACTTAAATCAATCAATAGAAATCCCCTATCTACCGATCCGATGACATTAGATGATCTATCTTTAATTGAAGCGACAGAATCGATAAACCAAAAATCGAAAGTAGAAAAAAAAGCATTCATGGTTGGCAAGAATACTGATAGTTCATGCGTTACTACTCCTAATGATATAAGTTTGCAAGGCGAAATGAATTCTTCATTGTCCTTAGCCACGGATACGCTAACAACTAATTTTAGGCAGCAAGTTGACAAGGCGGCAAGAAGAATTAATTCGTTGTTGGTTTCGACAGGGAATACTGAATTGAATTTCAATGATATATGTGAAT
>JBQCDO010000242.1:0-4044 GCA_051961195.1 Nitrososphaeraceae archaeon
GGCGAGGTTTGGGAAGTAATGGTGTGAGTGCCTTCGACACTATGAAACCTATTACTGCTCCTATGACAATGACTGGTATAAGGTCGGTTTGCCCTCCGAATAACCCTAGTAAGAGGGCAAGTGTTAAGGGAATTGGAAAGAAAGCACATGCAGCACCAGCCATACCTGCAAGTACACCTACGCCTTGTGGAATGAATGGTAGAATTTCTGATAGGACCTGTCCTAGCGTACCACCTATAAATAGTAACGGAAAGATTGGACCTCCGTCAAAGCCTGTGGCAAATGACGTACTTGTAAGCAACATCTTGACAAGCATCATCAGCAGCAATATCCCTATACCATATGCAGCGGGGTTATGAACAATTTGTAGTAACTGGTTCTGACCAGAGTAAAGTGTCAGTGGAAGAAATGAACCAATCAAGCCGATAATCAATCCACCTATGATAGAACGAACAATCGGCCTCTTATTAAATCGGACAAAGACACGATGGACAAGTCCGAATACTATCTTGAACAAGGTCCCGATTAGTGCCGCAATAATCCCAACCAGCAATGCCCAGACAAGGTCAACTACACGAAGAGCGGCAAAGTTAGGGAAGCTGTACACACCTAGAAATGACGTATGCAGGATCGCAAAGTAGACACCATAACCCACGGCTCCTGCAATGAGTCCAGGGATCAGGTGACGATACAAATTTAGCTCCTTGATGAACATGTACTCAACTGCACCCACTGCCCCAACTATTGGAGAGCCAAAGAAACCACCGAATGCTCCTGCGATGGCACTGTAAACTAGTACCTGGACATCATCTTTCTGAAGCTTCAGCCGTTCAGACACAAACGTACCTAACCCACCTGTAAGAAAGACAAGCGTTCCTTCCGGACCAATTGCAGCACCACTCCATAATGCTATAAATCCTTGAAGAAGTATGCTTGGTAGGTTACGATAGTTGAGGCCACCGGTTTGGGCGTATTCGGTTTGAGCAACACCCAGTCCTCCACGCTGTCCAAAGAACTTGATCACAAGGCCAATGAATACACCGGCCACAGTTAACAGGATAAGCGGCCATATGTTAATGTTATATAAGACGAGGTTTGGCTGCGCGAGGAATTTAACCCCCTGGTTATAGAGTGTAATGTATCCGGTTGTGAGTAGCGAGGACAGAGCACCGAAGAGCGCTGCGTAGACCATCAGCCTATAATAACTAGCCTTCAATATTGATTCTTTTTCGCCACTCATTACAATCACGTTATCCTATACTTCCATCGAATGAATGATCACTGGCTTCTCGAGGTCGAATTGATCTATGCTTGTGTGGCATAGTTTAAACCTGACGATATAATATTGATAAAGGTATCGCTGAGGGTATCGGAAGCCTGGATGATAAGCAGATATGCATCTAATAGCGAACGATACCTAGATGACGATATTCTATCCAGACCAATTCCCTTTACCAATTATTTATTTATTTATTTAGTCATATGTTCAAGTGAAATTTCCACACCACGATTTCCAAAGAGTGCACCCCGGTACGACGCTCTCTCAGATCGCGACAAACCCTTAGCTTCGAGAATATAATAGAACGCAATGAAATTAAATTTGCATTATTCACGAAGACCTATCTATTATGCATATAAGTCTTTAGACACAAGACTACGAAATGTCGAATCTAGACAGATCAATCAATAATCCGTCCAAAAAGGATTGGAGGGCCTAAGTTCTTTGAATAGTGATAATGAGGATTCAAATCACTGGAGGAGTAAACAAATAATTCAGGTAGACGATTGCATTAGATTTGGACAACACCTTTTGGCATTAAAACATTTTTCTGAAAGTGTCGACAAGTTTCTGACTCTTCTAATACAAAGTAAACTAAAAGAAAGTGCAACGTTGCCATCCTAGTTTATGCTTGGCAGATTATTATAATAATGGGATGTCGGAAGGAAAGGATTTGTGCATTACATCATTTTTAAATAGTCGTTGTAACATCAAAATGCCATATATCAGGTCAGACGGAAGATCCAACTCAGGATATACAGACAAAATAGAATGAATTCCAGAAAGCCTGTAGTACCATACTTCCTAAAATAGATCGAAAGCTAGTTGAAGATTTACTTTATCATCAACAGGAGGATCCTAACACTAAGCCGAAATATTTCATTGAAGTCACTACAAAAAAAGGTTTGGATACACAAAAATAAAAGATCTAGTATGGAGCAAATTTGGAGAAATGCTCGATATAGGTAATCATGGTACGTATTATAGACTTGGGCATACGTTAACACTGGAAGCCTTAAGACGATTATCTGCCTATGATTATGTTTTGAGTGTCAAAGGATCTCATTTGGGACCCTATTCCTTCTAGCTGTTATTTACTCGATGCCTGATTAATACTGATGAAACAGTTACTAGTCCTGAATTCATAAACAGTTTCTAACCATAGCTGCATTCTTTTATCTAAATTTAGGCTTATATCTCAAGTGATACATACTTTCTGATTTATCTATTACGTGGGTAATTGTATCAATAATGCTAAAATTATATATTCAAGATGTTCTATAGAAGAAAAGATATTTTTAGTACTTTATCTATATCCTTCAGTTGTTTTGTAATGGGTTATGCTTTTTGGAAATTGATTATAACTCTAAAACAGTCTGGTAGTATTCTTGTACCATTTCCTTATTATAGATACATCAGAAATTGTGTAGAAAGTAGAATCGACTCCTACAGTCATGGCACACTTTACTCTCAACTAAATAGTATTGATAGACGTGCTGCTAAGGGTATAAAGAGAATTAATAGAAAATTTAAAAATGGATAACAACAGTCTTACCTGTGGTGCAATCGAATAATAATAAAGCGATATAACATCTATGGAGAAAATTGGATGCCAATATTTGCATTAACTATAATTGCTATTTTCATTATGCTCTCCGGAATAGAAACTGCAAGTGCTATTACTGTAAATAATATTGATCCTTCGAAACTCCATCTATCAGATGCACAAGAATCGGTAGCACCATATGGAGCCAATATAGGTAGGATAATACTGTATAGCATCGTAATCGTAATCGTAATCATTACCAGACTCAGATGGACCAAATATGGGAGAAGAGTAAGCAAGCCAAAAATTATAGCAGAGTCTATTTTCTTTTTAGTATTAAGTTCTATTGTTGCCTTCGATTCATTTTATGATGTTGGCATTCCAATTTTATATCTTATTCCTTATTTAACATTGTTTCTTGGTTTAGCATATTATTCTTATTTACACTCAAATCGGCTTATGTCCTTCTGGAAAGAATCAAAGTCAGGTTCTATTTATGTAAAGGGCGGAACACATATTCATCTTGCATATGTGATAGGAACAACATCGCGCATTATAATATCAGTCTTGTTTATTGGCAGTTTGTTTACACCAAGTCGACGAGGATTAATTTACATTGATAATTCGACAGCAGTACTTGCAACTATTGTATTTGATTTTCTACTAATGATTTCTGTCGGCTTGTTAATTGGGATAAATAGAAGAATCCTTATCCGATACAACTTAATTAATCAAGGAAGAGAGAACATATCTGAAAAGTAGATGCAGATTTTCTTGTTTAATTATAAAGATATACTACTTATGAGGAACATATGTACGATGTTAGAGAATTGACTTTGCGCCATTATTTTGCTAACTTCTAGACCAAAACTCAATTCAAGCAGCTGTACTTCAGATATCAGATTTTAGATTTTAATGTTCTTTGTATTTTATGATAGGCTTGCAGCAAGACCATTATCACAGAAATTGGTTGATAAGTAAAAGTGCTTCTCGCATAGTATGACATACTGAAATAGGGAGCCCAGTTCGCTTTAGAGCACGCCTTGTAGTCCATCTCCTTAAATAGTTCTTATTTCTATAACGAGATAATGAGACAAGAACATGTTACTCTACAAGATGTAGATGTTTCCCAACTATATGATCAAATCAAGAAATATTTACAGGACAAAAAACTTGATATAATCCACGAAGAAAAGGAAGAAAACTATTGGGATCTAAA
>JBQCDO010000243.1:0-5792 GCA_051961195.1 Nitrososphaeraceae archaeon
TTTACAATTCAAGGTTACAGTATGACTACAACAACGAATCCGCCAATTAATGAAGAAAAACTTGAGCAATTTATGGGAAAGGTATTATCAGATTTTGGTGGTGCGGCAAGTGCAGTTTTAACATACATACCACTGTATTTAGTATAATTTATCAATTGAGGCTATTTAAATAAAGATCCTCATTATTCTTGTTATATCTTAGGTCGGACATAGGTAATACAGTAAAATGATGGTCATATAGATACTTCATCTCTCTAAAGAATAGATGTATGTCAGTGTCATACTTGTTTCTTGAATAGTTCATATCAGGAGTATTGGAAAAGCCATGATATGTGATTATAGGAATTGCGTTTATTTTTCCTTTGCCATTGTATTTATCTTGACTATTTACTTCTTGTATAAATTGCTCAAACATTTGGGAGCTATTATATAATGAGTTATTTGTATTGTGAACGTGATGTGTCCAGCTTCTAACTGAATACCTGTTTACCTTTTGAAGCGTATCATAGTATACTGCACTGCTCAAATTACTTTTATTGTTATTGCTACTATTATTATTATTGGTAATGGTATTGTTATTATTGAATAAACTTGTTGGAACATGACTACTGCTGCTACAATATCCGTTATAATAAGCAGACTGATTAATATGACTCTTCTTATCTTCCAGTGCCAAGTCACAATTCAAGAACGCAAGTGGTTTATCTCCTGTTCTTCCAAGTTGATAATATTTAGCTACCGTGTTTATTACTGTGATATTTGTATGTCCTATATCAAAAGGATAAGCAAAGATTGGAACAATATTGTTGCTAATATTAGTATTTGTGACAGCAGCATGGTCAATAATACATTGCTTTGATTGTCCTATTTCATAATTCAATTGCTGCTGTGAAAGATCATCAAGTCGAATATGATTCATACTATGTGATTCTATATCATGACCTTGTCTTTCCAGAGTTTGAACATCACTCCATGTCATTCTATCAGGACTTTTTCCTACATAATTACAGACTATAAAGAAACTTCCTTTAAAGCCAAATCTATCTAAAATTGGCTTTGCATAAATGAACTGACTTTTCAAAGCATCGTCAAATGCAATTATCACGGCTCTCGTATTGTTATTGTTATTGGTATTGGTATTGGTATTGTGAGTATTATTATTAATATTTCCTTTAATATTGTTGTCTATATTTCCGTTATTTGTACTATTAGGCCAAACAAGAGCATAAGTTGTTACTGTTAAGAACGTAGATCCTAGTATGAGAATACTTATTATAGCGATCCAGGTAATGATAAGACAATTAGAAATATCCTTTCTTTTTATCAACTAGTTATTATCTTATAAAGTGCTAATGACATGATATTTTATTATAGACTAACATTGTTAGTTGATATAGTTAACTCACCAGATTGTATTAATTATTTTAATATCACTTGGCTGAAAGACTTTATAAAATCGTCATCCTTATCTAATTAATTTCTTTTTTTATTATTTTGACCGGAGTTTTATACTAGCTAAAATCATTGTCAAATGTTCTACACCAATTTTTCAATAATAGAATATTTAGTATAAAGTTACAGCATTAATTTTCTTAATTTTAATATAGTAATTTATAATCAAACAATCAGTACCACGAAATATCATCGTAATAACCATAATAACAGGATTATCCTATGGCTAGCATTGGCAATCTCTTTGATACTCCTGTTAACAAGTGTATTTCCCTTTTTTATAATATCCCAGATGAATGAAGCTTCTGCCAAAAAGATGTAGTGATGAAGGTATGGACAATCAGACTACACCATCATGCGAATCTCAGATGATTTATTCATTATGTCGTGGTTGTTGCTTAATCTATTTGGACTTTTGTCATGTGGATAGGGTATCTTGTCCCATAGTCATTATCTATAACATTTTTTCTTCTCCGTTTAATAAAAGTAGATGTTGTATTCATGAATAACATTAGTAGATTACGATTGTATAAAATGAAACCTCTTATCAATATCTGTTTATACCCAACATTTTATACTTAGCCTATACCAAAATTATCCTCCTGTATATAACAATACAACAACCCAAACATACTAACGCAAAATAGTTTTCTAACTTCTTTTCGTATTCGACCAAAAGTTTTCTGAACCTGTTGGGCCAGGAGTTAGTACTCTCAATAACCCATCTTCTTCTCTTAATATGATGATTACTGCGTTTTGTTATTGTTTGTTCTCCTCTATGCCGAATATGTGGACAGTATCCTTTCTTGATAACATCATCCTTAGTCTCCTGAAAATCATATCCTTTGTCAAGACAAAGATTCTGTTTCTTTTTAAACATCTTAGAAGACTGTCTTTTAATTACGATGTTATCCGGCACACTTATAGCAGCCTTCATATCATGGGTATTGGCCGCAGTTATGACAACAGATAATGGAATACCCTGTCCATCAGTTAATACATGATGACGTTTTGTTCCCACTAATTTGCCTCTGTCTGTAGGATTAGGGCCGGTCATTTCCCCCCTAAAGGTGCCTTTACAGATACACTATCCAATGACTGCCAGTTCCATTGAATGCCTGCTAGATTATCATATACTCCTAACAATCTAGTCCATAATCTCTCAAGTACCTCAGATAACCACCACTGCTGAAATCTTCTATGACACGTCGAACCTGAGCCATATTCTTTTGGCAGCATCTTCCATTGACATCCAGTTCTTAATTACATATAGAATGCTTTCCAGTACCTTAAATGATACTACCGGACATCCGATTGTATTATCTGGCTTTTCAGGTGGAAGGATCATCCTGATTTCATCCCATATTTCATCCGGAATTCTTTCGACAGTTGGAAGATCCTTGACCCTATCGTAAGCCACACATATGAACAGTATATTCTCAAGCTAGATGTCTATCTATTTTTGGGATGGGTTCTAAGTACAAAAGCAAAGGAAAACCTCCAGAGAAATGCGGAAATAAGACAAAGAGATAACAAGTTCATCAACCCGCAACCTGTGAAAAGAATATACTTTGATTCTTTCCAGAAAAAATTAAACAAGTAAAAGCGGAATTTAATGCGAAGAACGTGAGATCTAGATATATTGTAATAGAAGAAGGTGGCAGCAACCATTTCTATATGTAGGAAAGAGAACTTCTAAAGAGACTCCTGTCCTATAGAAGGAATCTGGAATTTATCGTTTCTTATTACAAGTATTAATTGTAAGCTTACCACATAGCTTTGAGTTTATCTGCAGATGATTTAGCATCGTTACTATTTGTAAAAACTTCCAAAGTTATTGTTTTATAGTAATCAATATCCTTTAGTGTTTTGATTGCCATTTTATGGTCTATCAAACCTTTGCCTATAGGTAGGTGTTCATCTTTCTGCCCATGATTATCATGCCAGTGAATATGAATTATTTTGTCTCCAAATGTGTTTATGTAGTCAATCACTGAGGCCATTCCCCCTGAAGTGAAAGCATGGGGAATATCTAGATGAACAAATAGCCCATTAACATTATCAATAATATGTTTGAATTCACTAACACTATGTATTCCATTTGATAAAGGTACATTTTCTAACATTACATCTACTTTATGCTTTTTAGCTTGGCTAACAATTTCTCTGAGACTTTTAATCATGTTATCCAAGACTATTTTTCGTTTTTCCCCATAAAACATACCATTTATGTTAGCATGAAAATTTATTAGATCTATCCCCAGTCTTCTTGCCGTTTTAATTTCTCTTAATGCCTCAAGAATCCATGCTTGTCTAACATAATCATAATCTGAAGCTAGATCTATCCAATAGGCTGTATGAGCAATAGACTTTTGCTTGAATTTTTCAAGCAACTTTTTTATTACATCCTTATCATTCTTTTTATTAATTATGTCTGGATTACCTTCAGGGCTTTCTATTCCTATTTCCACATAGTCAAAACTCAGATCATATATTTTACTTATTTCACTTATTAATTCAATTGAAGGGTTGGTAAGTAGTCCATATGACAGCATACAATTAGATCCTAGATGTAAAAAGGTGCTTTCGTTTCTTTTATCATTTTAGATTTACGTTCAATATGAAAAATGTAATACCGGCACGACAATAGATTTGTGGATCACTCTTAGCGTCAAACCAAGAAGAAAAAAGAAAGGTTTCCGTGCAGATCATTTACTCTATTGGGGGTGAAACTGAAACCTTTGAGAGTTATAATATTAGAGACGACGTAATGTCATTAATGAATGAAGCTAATATCCGTCCTTATGGTGGTTATAGGGTTCAAGGCTACTCCATATCACTAATATGTAATAAGTGTGGTCATAAGTGGGTTATCTCTGAACCATATGCTTTTTTCCACCCAATGTATTTAGAAAAAGAGTAGCACAGACGTATCTTTTCGGACCCGAAAATACATTCCCATTCAAAATAAAAAAGGCATACTAGAACGTGTTTAATCTCCGTAAAACATCCCATTGAGATTGGCATGAACATTGATAAGATCGATGCCTATCTTTCTTGCTGTTCTAATTTCACGCATAGCTTCCAGAATCCATGCATGTCGGACATATTCATAGTCTGAACACAAGTCTATCCAGTAAGCCGTATGGCCTATTGGTTTTTGATTAAATTTTTGTATAAGCTTTGTAATTTCACTTTTGTTTTTATCAATTAGTTTTGGATTGCCTTCTGGTCCTTCTATCGCTATTTCAACGAAGTCGAAACCCAACTGATGAATTTTATTAATTTCAGCCAATATCTCATTAAACGGGTTAATAAGTAACCCATAAGAAGGCATATAATATTTCAGTAGCTGTCATATTTCTTATTCTTACATAGTGGATATAAAGATGAATGAAATCCACTAACGACTTTACAATTAATATACTATGGAAACTACGTTGTAATGGGGATTAAATAATTTCACCGGCATTTTCCTGAATAAGGTTTTTAGTCTTTGCCTCAAAAAAGTTAAGAAAAATAAAAACGTCGTAGTATGTCATCTAGGATATGACCAGGGATACCATAGGTATTGTCTTTTATTATTTAATATGGTTCTGAACCCCAATAACATTTTATTGTGTATACAAATCACGCAAATATGCTGTAGATTTCTTAGATTATGGAACAAATCATTTTTAGTCCTACATCACATCGCATCTATCAGAATTAAATAATAAAGACACTTCTTATAGACAATTGTTATACATCAAGACGTTATAATTTATATTCATAATCTTGGTATACTCAAATCTATTATACATTGTATAGATATGAATCGAAGTTATGTTATCTCAGGAGTAGGAATAGCGGCAATAGCTCTAGTACTAGTTACGACAACGATGTCAGATCAGCAGTACGCGTTCGCACATAGAAACTACTATCATTATGGTCATCAGAATCATCATAATGGTAGTGATGGCGCAGCCGCAGCAGCGGCAGCAGCTGGCGATAGCGCAGCAGCAGCCGCAGCAGCCGGTGGCAGTGCAGCAGCAGCCGCAGCAGCCGGTGGCAGTGCAGCAGCAGCCGCAGCAGCCGGTGGCAGTGCAGCAGCAGCGGCAGCAGCTGGTGGCAGATAATTGATTGATGTTTGTGAGGGAGATCAGGGAATGATGTGGATAGAACATCTGTACTCACATTTTTTGAAGAAATCCCTTACTACTATTTAATAGAGAAATAATCATATATAGTATTAGAGATGAAGATAATGAAAAGAGAACTCAAGTTTCTACTTATTATTAGTCTACTTGTAGTCTTGACTATAACATCACCTTCGGTATTATTATCTAATTATTCAATAC
>JBQCDO010000244.1:0-4333 GCA_051961195.1 Nitrososphaeraceae archaeon
TTCTTTTAACAAATCTGGATACAGCTTTGGATGTATTTCTTAGTGAAAGACCAAGGAAATAAAGATAGATACAGAGAATATGCTATGTCCTCAGGTTCTGTTCTCTTTCTTATTTGATATATCATAACCTATATCTGAATCATAAAGCTATAGATTTTTCCTTAACTTTACAGAGCCCATAAAAAACATCTACTAGTTTATTAATAGACAATAGGCGGCTTACAGCTTTGAATCAGAATTCGTATTTCCTCTAAGATTTGGGTTTTTGCTATTCCTGTGGCTTTATCCATGACCAGTACCTTTCTTTGAGCCCATCTTTATAAATAATTGGCAGACGAACCTGAAAACGAGTCTCTCCTGGTCTAGAATATACCCGTATGTCTCCTTGATGCGTCTCAGTGATGATCCGATGACTTATACTCAATCCAAGGCCAGTACCTTTTCCCGGGTCTTTTGTTGTAAAGAATGGTTCAAAAATCCGTGATTTTATATTTTCTGGAATGCCTTGACTTCCATTGTCTGTTATTTCTACAAGTATATGATCGTTAGCCTCGTTTCTGGTACGAATTGAAATAGTTCCATGTTTTCCTATTCCATCAATAGCATTATCTATTAGATTGGTCCACACTTGATTTAGCTCATTTCCATAAGCATTAATATGCGGCAATTTAGAATCATATTCTCGAGTTATAGCTATCTCTGTTTTCTTTAGTTTATGCTGAAGGATGGTCAATGCGCTCTCTATCCCTTTATGGATATCGATATCCTGAAGAGGAGTCTGGTCTACATAAGAATATGATTTTACCGCAGAGACTAGGTCGCTAATACGCGTAGTGCTGCTTTTAATCACATAAAGCAAACGATCTACCATTATTGTTGTAGTGAACCAACCTAAGACATCTTTAAGATTCTGCTCTACTCTGCTGTTATGGACATCAGCTTCCGGCGACATTAGGGTACTATCGATATTCTTTATGGTATCGATAGTGATTCCTATATTGACTAATTCAGATGCCAGCCTCCATCCATCATTAATACCATGAGATTCAAGCCATCCTATGATCTGCTCCTCCTTTTCGCTTTGTGCTATAATATCATTTGTACCACGATCGCCTGTAACATAAGTCGTGGAGTTCGAATCAAATTTTATAAAATCATTCCTTAATTTAGTAATGTACGACCATTGTGCAGAAGTTATCCCTTCAGGACTATTTAACCTTTGCATCAGAGACCTCCATTCCAAAATAGAATCAGATAGCTGTGAGACAGATCTGTTAGCAGCTGCAGCAGGATTATTTAACTCATGAGCAAGACCTGCAGCCAGGCTACCGAGTGCTATCAGCTTTTGATTCTGCTCTAATACTGTCTCCAATGATTTAAGAAGGCGCGCCATTGAATGTAGAATCTGTCTAGTCAGAGAAGGTGAACTGTACACCATTCGCCAGAATGCGTCTTTATCCCATCTTAGTAAATGGCTTTTTTCAGCAGCAAAAGCAGCACATTTATGATCTGAAAGATGCTCACCAAGAATTATTAAAAGCTCTCCAAAATGGTCACCTGAATCATATGTAGAAAGGAGTGCTTCTCTTGGCCCATCCTTTAAGATGATCTGCACCTTTCCGTTTAGTACAACATAGAATGCATCATTTTCACCTTCGGCAATTATTTTGTCTCCCTTTTCATACCATTCCTCCTTTCCTTTTTCTAATGAGTTTAGCTCTTCATGTGAGAGCCCAGAAAATAGCCGTATTTGATGAAAAAGACCCTCTTGATCACGAGTAAGATTGCTACCCTTTGAACTAATCGTCATACTCTTCCGTTCTTAATTTGTGATATGAGTATTTTATTTGTACTGCCAGTGAAGATACTGTATTTATTTGACACTCTTTAAGTATTGGTGTATTAATTGAACAGCTAGCGATCCCTCTCCAACACCTGTAGCCACTCTCTTTGTAGAGCCATGGCGTACATCTCCAGCAGCGAATATCCCGGGCACATTTGTCTCAAGTAAAAATGGGGGCCGATCTAGACTCCAGCCTCTAGGATGTTTACGTCCATCTTGTATCAAATCCGGGCCCGTCAAGATAAAGCCATTTGCATCTCGTTCTATTATTCCAGCAAATACTTCCGTATGGGGTACTGCACCGATAAATATATAGAGTATAGAACATGGTACAGTATACTGTTCTCCTGTTTGAGTATTGTACACGGTAACAAGTTCAAGTCTATTTTCACCCTGTACTTCTGTAACCTTTGAGTTTAATAATATATGTATGTTAGATGTGCCGTTTATTTGATTAATAAGATAGTATGACATACTTTTGGTTAAAGAATCGCCACGAACTACAAGTGTCACTGTTTTGGAATATTTGGAAAAATGAATCGCGGCTTGACCTGCAGAGTTTGCTCCACCAACCATATATACATCTTCACCTTGGGATGCTATCGCCTCCACCATGGAAGCACCATAATATACACCAGCTCCAGTCAGTTTATCTATTCCATTTATATCTTCCAATTTACGGTATGATACTCCACTAGCAATTAGAAGGGCATGGCAACTTATCTCTGTCCCGTCTGTCAAATGAACTATTCTATATGGACCGTTGATTTGTATACCCATAACCTCCTGGGGAGTTAGAATCTCAACGCCGAATCGGACCGCCTGTGCAACAGCTCGTCTAGCAAGATTACTGCCAGTTAGACCAGAAGGAAAGCCAAGATAGTTTTCAATATTAGAGCTCATAGCCGCCTGCCCACCCGGTGCTTGTCTTTCAATTAGTAATGTACTAAGACCCTCGGATGCACCGTATACTGCTGCCGCCAATCCGGCGGGTCCTGCTCCTATTATGATTAAATCATAGAAAGACATCTGTGCCTGAGTCTTTAGACCAATTTTTTCTACAAGCTCGGAATCAGACGGTTCATCCAAGTAAGAGCCATCGGGAAAAATCACAAGTGGTAGATTTAAGAATGAAGGATATAGTGAAGACGAAGACGGTGGTGATGATGACGATGATGATCTAATTAAGGATGTTGTAGTATCATCGTTGTTTTTAGGCTGATTGCGATTAAAATCTGAAACGATACTGGTGGTGGAAATATGACCGGATCCTTCACTCTTGCTTGTAGAGGCGACAAAAGAAACTAAACGGTGACCTTCATCAGATTCTATATCTAACCATTGATAGGGTATACCATTTCTGGCTAGAAAGCGTTTTACCTCATATGATTTCGGTGACCATCTCAATCCTATAACCCTAATTCCTTCATATGGAGGTTTAAATGAAGCCCACCAATCATCTAATAAATCATCAAGGATTGGGAACAAATGTTCTTCAGGAGGATCCCACGGTTTCATTAGGTAATAATCGATTCTGGCTTTATTGATGGATCTTATTGCGGCCTCTGTATCTGCAAAAGCTGTAAGTAATACACGCTTAGCTTCTGGAAATATATCGATAGACTGTTCTAGGAATTCCACTCCAGACATCTGTGGCATACGCTGGTCTGCTAAGAGCAGTGCCACGATCTCATTTCGTAGTTTTAATTGCTTCACTAATCCAAGAGCTTTTTGACCGGATTCAGCTCTAAGAATACGAAAGCGTTTTCCGTATTGCCGCCGTAGATCACGCTCGATAGCCCAGACTACATTTGGATCATCGTCCACAGTAAGCAAAACTGGTCTCACGCTTGTATCGATACTATAGATGCCTAATTTTATATTTACTTTTAAACCATGATTATGTCATTTACGCTGGTGAGCCTTTCATAATAGTAATTAGTGTATAATTATTGTTGTTTAGGATTAATGGAAGTATTTTATGTGGCCATAATATAGATTTTGTTAGAGAATGAATTTCTTTATGCGCAGCGAGAGTTTGTAGATTGCACTAAGGTTTTGGAGATACGATTGATCTTCAGATCTATATTCAGCATGGCCTTCATTGAGAATCTTACTTTAGCTCTTTCTTTACATTTCTTATCAAATCTTCGATGGTTAAGGGCTTTGGGATAAAACATTTCACTTCATTGAGAATCTGTTTTGTTGGATTTCTTAAGCTCTCGTTATGTAATTCAGATGCAGTCAAAAAAACCGAGGTCATAAAATCAGCAGTATTTTCTCTTGAAATATGACTTTACCTTTTCTGCTTGATATCCTGCGGCTCACATATCTTGTGTAATACAGTTCAATATATGTATTCTATTTCTTGCGTCCATGTATGACTTTGAATTCCTTTTCCGTTCCTTGAGAGTTCCCGTCTTGCTTGTTTTATTGTGCTATCATTACGATATACATTAATCTAATACAATGACCTTCTGCTATTATCTT
>JBQCDO010000245.1:0-2145 GCA_051961195.1 Nitrososphaeraceae archaeon
AACTCTTTTCTTGCAACAAGAAGTTTACGTTGCATTTGTATTAACCTTATGAATCCTTTGTAAATCTGTTCTTGTTCTGCATATGTTCTGGTTAATGAAATCTCTGATAAAATATCATCAAAAGAAGTTGAAAACTGTAATGCTAAATCTCCCATTTTAGATATCTTTTTTGCATCATTTTCAGCTTTTCTTTCCTCTGCCGCTTCTCGTTGTTCTTTTATCTTTTCTTGTGTAATATCTTTTCCTTCATTGATCTTTTCTTTTGCTACCTTAGCTCCAGAAATTAGTAAGTCTTTAAGTTCACTTGCTGCTTGCTTTAGCTTTTTAATGATTTCTTCCTCTTCACTTTTTGGATGTTTTCGTTGTTTTTTTACTTCAGCTTTTTGTTGTTCTGTAGTTTCTATATTATTTCTCCTAGATGCCAGAATCCTATTTTCTGTAATTGTCTCTATCTGCTTGATCTCATCTGCTGATGGGGGCGATTCTCTTGTGTAGATATTCTTTGCTTCTTGTTCTGTTATACCGAGGTACAAAATATTGGCTGAATATTTTTCAATAACAGATTTTGGAATATAGAGTTTTTCTTTATTTATTGTACCCTTCTCAATAACTATAAGTGGTTCATATAATCCCTTGACCTTGCCTATGTATACATCATCTAGACTCCTCGTATCTTGATTTATTATATCATACCAGTTAATAGTGGCGATAGTGTTATTATTAGTATTAGTATTAGTATTATTATTCTCTTCGGCTGCCATTTTATAATGATAATTACGTAAACTACATCAGATTTAATACTATAAGATAACAGGCTTAGAATCTAGCTTCGACAGATGTGATAACTGAGAGTGGTACTAATTCAAATATCTTTACAAAAAGTGACTGGAAACCTATGGTATTACATCTCGTAGGAGCATGCCTGATTGTAGAGTCCGAAAACATTATGTATAGCAAACCAAACGATCGCAAACCGAATCCAGCGTTCTGGAGGATCGTGACTGCCGATCTATGACACATCAGCTGAATTCGAGGCAATAGTATGAACCTTCGAACAGCAATTAGCCCTACATACTATGCCTAATTAAGGTGTCTAGGCTAGGCTAGGCTAGCAGATCCATTTGTATTAAGCAATTTATTATGACCATTGTTGGGCTAAATAATCTAATCCTACTGAGAAGTGGAATGGCACGGCCTAATTTAGCCTAACAACCGTATTGACTAAGTAAGATAAATAATCCATCAAGCAGTATAATAATAAGAATAGGATAAAAGTAGGGGACAAATCATACAAATTTTGGTAAGATAACTATCAGTCCAGCTCTTGGTATTACTCGGCAAGAGCATTATAAGACCAACTGAGTCGGAACATAGAATGTAGCATCAGCGGCTTATTCTAATACTAACCAGGCATGGATAGTTCAAGATCATTATCGACTGAGTCATTATTACGCTTCTTTTTAAAGTTGATAAGGACACATGTAACCTACAATTGACGCTGCAACTGAGAACAGTTTAACAAATCCTAATTCTCTCACGAAGAATGTAGAGATACCGACTACTTAGCAGTTAGTGACTCCTAAAAATCTGAACTATTCATTAAGAAGCTGTAAGACTATTATCGGAAACAGGTAAATGCCACTATCAGTATGCTCCAAATATTTCCTAGTCAGAATATTTTTGTATCATTTGCTGGGTTTCGTTGTGTTATACGATTTCTCGTCATAGATTAGTTTGATTTTAGCATTTATAGCATTAATAATTGTAGTTGCATTCAGTCCTGCTATTGATGGCATTGTAATAGAAGTATAGTTTGTTACTGGTTTGGGAGTTATGTTTTGCGCATAGGTAATATGTACCGTGGATACTAGTATAGTAGTAATTATAACAATTGCTGCGATAACTGCTGCCATCCTGCTCACATGACTTAATAAGTACAAAACTATTTAGCAATATCAGGGGACATATAGACAAATTTCGTAAGTGAGTTTTCGCGGCCCTTTATAGTTAAATTTAGTCCGGTGGTTGATGGTGTTTTAGTAGTAGACGTTGGAGACATTTGAATTAGTTTTGAATATCTATGAAACGACAAACATGCATATTTTCATATAATTTCAACACCACCCACAATGACAGGTAAAAAAT
>JBQCDO010000246.1:0-6885 GCA_051961195.1 Nitrososphaeraceae archaeon
TGATACTAATAATAATCAAAATTACAAGTACACTTTTGTCTATCCCGAACAAGCCTGGGTATTTTGTATTTTGGGGTAAATCTTGTAAACCTGCGAGTCTCAAGATACGACTGGGGAATTATCGCGAGGTTTCCGGAGCATCGGCAGTTCGGAAGTTGCGGACGTTAGTTTCAGTACATACAGGGTTAACAAAACAGAAACTGGCGTTCATGGAAGAAAATATGTAAAGCTAGACCTCATAAGAATAAATTGAATAATATGTATATTGGAGATGTATTGTATTATTGTAGGCAATACCAAATGTTGCCACACATAAAGACATGATTACTATTTCTGTGAAGGAATTAAGACCTATTCTTTTCATTTACTAGATTTTCCGAATTCTACAAGGTATTGCTGTTGTGCTTTTCATTAAAGTGTAATTAATTCAGAAAAAATTTTTAGCACAACACATTCCTTTAATCAAGCCATTTTTTGACTTCAGCATACTGCTAGGAGACATTCTAGACGTTGGCAGTAAATAGAGATTCTAGCAGGTTAAGACAATGTTGGCACCCTTCCTTATCGGCATGTTTCTGAACTAAATGAAGTAGTTTAAGCAAGTCACTCATCACCTCACTTTTATTCATTATCTTTAATGGAATTACGATTTTCTCATTTTCTTTATCAGTCACTTATAACTCATCATTGAAATGATACATTAATAGTAAACCGCACACGAGCCTTGCTTAGCCTCTGCATTTTAGCTAGAGGCCCGCAAGGTTTTGCGCCTACTCATGTTAACAAAAGTATAACTCTTAACGAATTCCCCACATTGATAAAGTTATATTGAATGTTCTTTTGTTTTACTAAATTATTTTATAAAACATGTCAACGACAGGGTTCTAATTCTGGAAGTGGCAGCTATACTGACAGCACTGATAGCGGCACTAGCAACGGTAATAGTGGTCAAAGTCAAGACATGAATTATAAAGCAACTATAGTATATTTATGTCACTTATCTGTGATAGGATAAAAGTGTATTAATAAAAGCGTATTATTTCGACTAAAGAACATCGAATTATGATCAAATGAAATATGTTAATAAGCGGTAATCTAGATTTTAAAATAAAAAATTGTGCAGGGGATAAATGACAAATGAAGGCAATAATTGGCGCGCTTGCAGTTCTTGTGCTACTGATAGGCGCGTAAAGTGCATATGCAGAAACAGAATACCAATCAGGATTCCAACATGGCCTAAGTGACGCAAAGTGTTTGCATCAAGATGGATGTCATTATTATATAATGCAGCCAGGTAAAGGCTTCCAGTTTCACACACGGGATTTCATAAACGGATTTACGAATGGGTATTGTAGTATTACAATCCCCCACATGCTTCATTACCTATTTCGCGAAAAATCGTAATCCCAACATTGCATTTGATCAGACCATACATCATGACGGCATGCAAGTAGTAAAATGTCCTCCTGATCATGGATATTATCATCCAGAAACACAACGATGTTACACCAATCCGCCATATTCGTAAAGGTTCTTAAACTCAACGAAATGGTTAAGCGAATACCACAGTAGGTCGCAATAGTAACAGGTGGTTGTAGTAATGATAATAATAGATGGGACAACTAGAGTAGAAGAGTAATAGTGGGTAGGAGTAGGATAGATAGTAGCAGCCAACTAGGGACACTTGTTTAAAATAGAACCGGCACCTTCCCTGAATTTACAAGTATGATCTTAGCCGGCTTTTGTCGAAGATCCCTAATGCTACAGCCACCGGGTCGCTGAATCCGAAATCTAAACCTATTAAGCTCACATATTTTCTTTCGCTTTCATCTTGCCTAGCATATGCTCGCCGGCCATTTGTGCTATCTTGTAGTTTGCCGACAGCCGACAAAGATCTTTATACCATTAGAAAATCCCGCGAACATCTTATGCAGTTATAAACCGGCGAACAAGTCAAATTGTTTCGCAATATTCTCTTACCGCTATATATATAGCTTAGAGACGATATACCTTACTATAGTAACATGTCTATTGTAGATTCATGGAAGCGATATGTGCATTGTCTTCTTCTGTAATGCTATGGCCACACTCAAGCCACTAAGACAAGACGTATAATGCTGCGCTGCAACACTTGCGGAGCCCTGGTTTTTGCCAATGGAATATTCTCGCAACATCGTATTAAGACACTGAGAGATTTCAGATTTACCCGTGCATGAAATAGTATAAAGCAATGTCCATAGTATGATCAATTCTCGCTCAAGTAACTCTGTATTATAGTTCGTAGGCTTGGATTAGTATTTCTTGATTTGTTCGCCGGCGAGGGTCAAATCACAAGTAACAATTGATGGATTCGAGATAGGTAGGTAGCAGGTAGATCGAGCAGTGTGACTACAAAACATAGTGAATGTTTAATGCTAATACCATCATATTGTAAAAAGTGGTTATCATTTCTCTATATTTAACGCCTTGCCATGGTGTTCAATTAACTCCTGCCTTTGCTCATCGGCGAACTTGTTAAAATCCTTTTGGTGGTATAAACAAAAACCTTTCATGTCGACATCAAATTTTGTTGGTAGTGATAGTTCATAATCAACAAGGTCGTTATGTTTAGACTTGTGAGTATAGGCCCCTATATCACCTATAATTGAAAGACCGTTCTTTCCTATTTGCTTAGCATAATTTACTAGGTTTTTTTTAAAAAGCATATCCGGTTGCGAACCAAAATACTCTTTTAGAGAATCGATAATCACAAGTCCTTTTTCTTTTTCATATTTTGATACATTTATACCATTTTCTGAGAGAATTTGTCTAACTGAGTCAGTAGTTTCGTAAAATGGGTTTATAAGAATAATTTCATTGTTATCTGTGATTTGCTCTTGAATATAATTAGAATACATTTCTCTTAGTGTAGACAAATCTGGATAGATTATTATGTAATGAGCGCCATATTCTGCTTGAATGATCTGGTTTAAAGCTTCATTAACATGACACTTTAGTAAATTTTGTATAATTGAATCCCTCAATGAAATGTTGGACATCATAGTATAATAATCCACTATGAATAATATCCTACATTAATCATTGGCATTATTATAGTCGGACACTTACCTGATTTCCTTTAGTATATCATCTTGCTTGGACATGGAAAATGGTTTTAAAAGAAAACCGTCTATCCTGATAGATGGCAAAATACTGTGAAACCCTTGTCCTCCATTTCAAAAGCACTCATGTGGAATAGGAATGATAGGTCATGTTAGATAGTAAGTAGACATAATATTAGTCCCTCTAATCGTTCCCTATGGAACTCTTCTATTAGTTTTCTTGCTTTTCTTCTTCCACTACAATTTCCTTTTGACAGTTTTCATCTCACTTGTTTTTGGAATGTTTCCATCTGCACCTTAGTTGCTTTATTTCAGTCATATTGATCGGTTGATTATTTATTTGTTTTAATATCATTTACCTTGGGATGCTACTTCTGTTTACTGAGACATAGGCACAATATTTTTGTATCAGATATTAAAACAAATAAAGGAACAAAATATTTCAAAGACGATCGATGATATAAGATGGTATGGATCTTTTCTTACCTACTACATGGACAATCTCACTCCATACCGTATCTCTTACTCCTTCCATAGACTTTACTTCTTCAAGCACATCTAAAAGTTCAGCATTATCTTTCACTATTATCTCGGCTCTTAGGTCAATCGTATGTTCGCCTATACTCTTACCAACATAAACCACTTCTTCACGTGTTAACAATTGATTTGCAATCGCATTTGTCTTGCCACTCATGGTAGAAATTAAAAGGTCTACACGTCGCCATCCGAACTTTTCGATGAGAAATGTGTAAGATAACTCAAGATAATCTTGCTCTAATTGTCTACGCCTTCGCTGTATGGTAGATAATGGAGAACCTGTTCTCTTTGATAAAATTTCTGAAGAACGTTTTCCATCCTCTGGATTTAAGAGGATTTTTAAAATTTCCTTGTCTAGTTTAGACAGCTGTTGAAATTTTTTTATATAATTACGTGACTTCTGAAGCTCCAAACTTACTTTCACACCTATTAAAGGATTTTAACAGAATGAGTATTTTTATTATATTGCATAAGGTCTGACCCAATATAATCATATTCATATCTTAATGACCAAAAACGTCAAAGTAGCTTCAGAAAATGGTCAACGTTCTTAAATATATTGATTGTATTGAATAATTGAAAATCATTTGGACATGATCTGCGTTTGCTCGTATATCACTACAAGGGCTTTGGATTATACTTTAGTGACGTGTAAGGGAGTGATGAAATGATGTTACGAACTATGCATAAATCTATCTTAGTCCTCGATGATGACCCTGATATTGGCAGTATCTTTAAGCTTGGATTGCAAAAAAAATTTGGTTCCGATGTCTTTGCTTTTACGGATCCGTTTCTGGCACTAGAGCATTTTAAAATAAATTCTGAGAGATATGTCGTTGTAATTTCCGACGTAAGAATGCCAGTTATGAACGGCTATGAATTTGTAACTAAAGTGAGGCAAATTAACCAAGATATTAAAATTTGCCTTATGAGTGCTTTTGAGGTAAACGATCTTGAACCTGATCTTAAATCCTTAATGATTGATGAGTTTTTACAAAAACCCATATCACTTGAAAAGTTAACTGAAATAATAGGTGGTATGCTTACAGTGCACAATAAATGACCGACTAGGACATGACCAACCACTGACAAAAATGTTTTGACGAAGCCAAGTAGTTATACAATCGGACAAAATACGTTCTGACATAATATCACTTATGCAATATTTCATCTCATTTAACATTTTGATTTTTTGCCCCATATGGTAATATTGAAATACTAAATCGTTGAACTGTTCGTATTGTATACTGAATTTGTATTATTATACTCGTAAGTCACCAAGCAATCTTGATACTCGCTTAGCAAATGTTCTACTATATCGCACAAAAGTGCTGAAGAGGTGAAACTTTCAGATAATCCTCTTTCGAAGAGATATTCAGCTTATAATCAGAATCTATTATGAAGGTCTACCGGTACTTTTGTAGAGAGTACCTTATTTCGCCCGGCGAACTAAGAGGTCATTATCATCCTTATGTTGACTATCGAATCTGGCAGTCATAGTCGGACTGCCAAGATCAAAGCTATAAGTTTTACAAAATTCTGTTTAATGTTCGTTTTACTGGTAGACCGCTTGAGATACTCTTAGTGATCGTATTGAACAGAAGTGCATCATTACCTCACCATGATATTGTTTACTATCACTGTCACCCATTTGTATTTCTCTATTGATAGCATTCGGATGAATAAATCGATAAATACTAATTAAAAAAACCATAGACAGATATTGAATTACTTTGCAGGAAGGGTGTATATTATAAATTCGATGGAAACTGGTTTCTATCTAAATAAGTGTCCCTAGCTAATACTCATTATTTATCCCTGAAATAAGTAAGATAGTGTATAATAATATTAGAGATATAACAGAAGAGTGGTAGTGGTAGGAGTAGGATAGATAGTAGCAGTGAACTAGGGACACCAGGGACAGAAAATGGTCTCAACAATTGTGATTCATAGTCATAAATGACGTCATGTTAATTAGATAGTCCTATCTTGCGGATCTACTAAAGTAGTGTCTAGTTTTGTCCAGTATTCTTGTCCATGTCTTTCGGCGGATGTTTACTCATTTAACAATATATTTGCGTGTTTCTTTCGGTTTCTTCTTGTCTAGCATGTACCCGCAGGCAGTCATCTATTTTTCTATTTTATCGTTCGCCGGCAAACCGGGAGATCTCTCATGATCATAAAACTGGCGAACAAGCCATACTCTCAGGCGAAATTTTCTTGGCGCTATATATAGCTTGATATGGTATATCTTACTACAGTAACTTGTCTATTATCGATTCCTGGGAACGAACTGTACATTGTCTTTTCTGTAACGCTATGGCAACGTTAAAGCCAGCCAAGACTAGACGTATAATGTTGCGATGCAATACTTGCGGAGCTCTAGTGTTTGCAAATGGAATATTCTCGCAACAGAGAATTCAGACATTGCGGGATTTCAGATTTACACCTGTGCGTGACATAGCATAAAGTAGTGTCCACAATATGATCAATCTTCTTTCAGCACTGGAAAGCTGCAGAAATCTGTAGATTTCATAACAGAATACGATGATACAACAATTTCTATCAGGTTAAAGCTAAAGTGAAGAGCTTTAACAGATGAAGCTAATCATCTGATGTTAGATGTGATAATTCTACTAGAAATAGATCATGTTGTTTAGGATGGTCTTCAAGCAAGGTGGACTTAAATTTTAATTCTTCAAAATAGTAAAATATAAACATTATAAGACGACATTAGTTTATAGTAATTGCTACGTAACAGAATCCTAATTGTAGATGATGAGCCTGATGTTGCTTTTGCTTTAAAATTGGAATTGGAAGTCAACGGGTTTGTAGTCGAGACGTATAACAATCCATTAAAAGCACTATCAGACTTTAGGGCAAATTCGTACGACTTGTTACTGCTTGATATAAAGATGCAAGAGATGAACGGCTTTGAGTTGTACAGTAGATTGCATCAAATAGATCATAATGTAAAGATCTGTTTCATTACCGCATTCAAATTATATTTTGATGAATTTCGGAATATGTTCCCTAAGCTAAAAGTAGACTGCTTTATACGCAAACCAGTATCAATAGATACGCTAGCCAAGGTAATAAAAGGCGAGCTTACCGAAAAGTCCCAATGATAATGATATTAGTTTCGAATTAATTCCGTTATCCCTGTATAGTACTATCTATTTTCCTTGCGTAATGAAGAAACTTATCGCTATTATAGTCGCCTTAATTGCTAGCGGGTTAGGAATTA
>JBQCDO010000247.1:0-4420 GCA_051961195.1 Nitrososphaeraceae archaeon
TAAGATGTTGGCCGCTGGTACAGTCTATGCCGTAGTTTTTATTTTACTCCTAGCAATTCTGTGACTGATATGACGACTAATCAGTGATTAACTTTGAACAGGAGATAGGCTAAACTTAGCAATAGTAGCAGCAAATAATCTCTTTAATATAAGCTTGAGCAAACGATCAGTAGCATATATGGTATAAGCATAAAGCAATAAACCAACTGCAGATATGAACATTATAAAAATGTTGAATAATTGCCAAGCTAATTGTCTAATATGTCTAATCTGTATTACAATTACCTAATTAGGTAATTTGATATTCGGTTAGTTTATGGACAACATGGATAAACAAAAGAAAAGTCAATCTATAATTGACAGACACAAAGGCTTGGCAGGCAGAATTATTTATCAACCACGGCCAAGAGCTGAATCAGTAGATCTGGTGCCAACAAAGGTTCAAAAGCCACACGGCAATCAAAAATTTCAGAATTTACCATCACCATCGGGCTCCTCACCTTATCATCTCAAACTAGACAAAGTTTTGTCAACAGAACTCATGGATAACATTAACAATGCTGGAAGGATAATATTTCATACTGTTGGAGATACTGGAGGAATTGGATTCGAAGTACCACAACACATTGTAGAAATGCATATGGAAAATGATTTTTATGCAACTAATTCTCAATCAAGCCCTGCCTTTTTTTATCATTTGGGCGATGTAGTGTACTATTATGGTGAAGCAGATAATTACTCTGAGCAATTTTATCGACCTTATGCCCATTATCCAGCATCAATCTTTGCCATACCAGGTAACCATGATGGTGACATAAATTATAAAATTCCTGGAAATATTCGTCCCCCATCACTAGAAGCATTTGTTAATAATTTTTGCAACACGGCTCCAACAATTACTCCTGAAGCAGCCGATATAGATAGAGATGCCATGACTCAGCCAAATGTCTATTGGACACTAGATACGCCTTTTGCAGATATTATTGGTCTATATTCTAACGTTCCTGAAGGCGGAGGGATAAATCAAGAACAATTTGATTGGTTTGTCAATGAGCTTAATTCTGCACCTACTGACAAAGCACTAATAATAGCAGTACATCATCCGGCATACTCTCTAGATAATTTCACTTCTGGTAGTGTGACAATTAAGGAAAATCTTGAAAATGCATTTAACAAATCTGGTCGAATGGCAGATATGGTTCTTTCTGGACATGTCCATAACTATCAACGATTCACTTACGAAGCAAATGATCATCAAGTACCATACGTTGTTGCCGGTGCTGGCGGTTATCCTAATTTGACTTGTATGCAACGTACTAGTGGTTTATCCAATTTACAATGTACTCAACAGGAACCTGATGACAGACTAGAAGTTCCAACTAATTTGCCAAGTTATAACCTAACCTTAGAAAACTATTGTGACAATCGGCATGGATTTCTACGTATTGAAATAACATCTAGCCTTATTAAAGGAGGATATTATACAGTTCCGCGGCCCCAAGAATCATGGAGTGCCCAATCTCAAAGGATAGATTATTTTGAGCTTGATATAAAGACACACAAGTTAATTAAAAGTACATTCTCAAGATAATGATATTTGGGAATATATTACTGTTAGATATAAAATCCAACATAGGAGATTTAGATTTAGAGCAACCGCATAGGTATAGAACGCAGTGATGGACAAATCAAAAATATAATTCCATATCATCAGGACAAGACCAAATTAACAGAATAAAACATATGACCTACTGCTCGAAGGAAGTAATGATTCAGAGTACGATTGATGCACTTGGAGCTTATGGTAAACCAGCAATCAACGCTATAAATGAGCTTATTAACTGTTTTAGCATTGATAAGGAAGTTAAGACACATACGCGCTAAGTGTTATACAAAGCATAAAGAGTAGTTCATGAGTATTTATGAATAGTTCTGAATGTCTCTACTAATGATAGTGGATTAGCAACTCCATAACTCCTTATAATAATCTATTATTCGTTTGTAATTGGTAGACTAAATGTAAAAGTAGCTCCAATTCCATTATTATTATTTTGAGCCCATATTTTACCATCATGAGCTTCTATGATATTCTTTGATATGAATAATCCAAGTCCAGTTCCTCTTGTTTGTGATTTTGTTGCAAACTTTGTAAATAGATTTGGTAGTATTTCTGAATCTATTCCTTGACCTGTATCCTTCACACTAACCACAATATACTCCTTATCACCATCTTGTTCTTTCTTCTTTTCTAAGCTAGTCGATATCGTTCCCTTTTTAGTAAATTTAATAGCATTGTTTAGCAAGTTATTGATAACTTGAGTTATCCTTTCCCTATCTGCTCGAACGAAAATATCTTGCGAATGACTGTATTCTAATTTAATTGATGTTGATGTTGATGTTGTTGTTGTTGACATATCACTTATCATATTGGTTATTACGTCATTCATATTGAATTGCACTTTATTAAGGGACAATGAATGACCCTCGATTCTTGTAACATCCAATATGTTTTCAGTAAGTTGCTCCAGTCTTTTTGCATTTCTAATGGTAGCATCCAGTAACTCACACTGCTTTACATCTTTTGAGCTAGCCCGAATAAGCTGAGTTAGTCCTAGTATAGGCTGAATTGGTGTACGCAATTCATGTGCTGCTATTTTAATAAACTCTTCTTGCATTTTATCATGTCTTTTTACTTGCTCATATGCCGCTTCAAGTTGTTTTTTTGACTCCTTTAGTTGATCATATAATTCAGTTTGTTTCCACAAATTCTCAAATATTGCAATATATGATGCAACTCCAGCTTTACTATTAGAATAAGTTGATAATCCTGTTGCCTCGATAAAAGTTGACTTTGAGTCATCCCTTAGTTCCATGACCAATGAAGCACTTCTATCAACAACTAATATTGTGGCTTTAGTATCTGACATCTCTGCAATATATCTTACATCTACTGTATTACTAGGATAACAATATTGTTTTAGTTCTAGTACTTTTCGTTCAATTAATTCATTTGCAGGTATCATTATCCTAACCTTTACATTTCTTTCTTTGGCTGCGTCTTTTGCTAATTGTATTGCTCCTATCCTTTCTTGACGAATATATGCATTGATGCTAGGAAATATCCATAATATCTCTTCTGATGCAGTCTTAACGAGGTGTAGATATAGCTCCTGTGTTCTTACAGAATTTGGAATAACTTCAATATCAGACAAATGTACGCCTGCTTCAATATCTTTTATCCTGTCTAGAGCATCAATTCCATTCTTCCACAGATCTTCAAAAATAAGACTATAATGTCTAATGTAGGCTGGCTCATTACTAGTTAAAAGATTGTTCATGACATTACCATTCTCCATTTTATCTATAGTAGCATAAAAATATCTGTCATCAACAGCAAAGTTCATAAAAGTCAAGTTTTTGAGATGTCTTATTTGTATACCTGCGTTTAGAAATATTTTAACTAATTCTATATTGTCCTTGTCTATAAAAGTAATCCATCGTATGCCTTTACTTTCACTCTTGTTAGCTACAATTCTTTTGTAATCTTCAAAGAAATTATTATAGACCAGTTGCATTCCACCAATCGCAGAAACTATTGATCTTTCTGTTGCTTTTTGGATAACAGATTTTACATGGTGGAAGATTTCTTCTTTGTTTTCTAATACTTTGGTTTCATAATGAATTATCCCTTCTTCTAGTTCCTTGATCTTTTGCTCAGCAGGTATAGCTCGAGCCCAAAAACTATCAAATACAAATTGTTGTTGATGTTCTATAATTTCCTTTACGTTACTATAGATAATTTGGGATGCTGGTTTTCCTTTTTCATGCAGCCTTGCAGGAGCAATATATTCTGTTTCGCTTATGTAAAAATTTCCCTTAATTCCATCTAAATGACGAAGCTCGCTGACCATTTTTATTAGTTCTTTACAGTAGCCGACATTGTCCTCAGTAATTTCAGTAGCATATCTTAATTTAACGCCCCTGCTTTTAGCAGCAAGAAATGCGTTTCTCAACTTATCAAAATTGACAACTAAAGATGGCCTTGTATAATCTACACACGCATCAATTCTATTCTTTGCTTTAGAAGCAAACTGTAAAAAAGTGTTTACGACATTTTGCTCACCATGCAATACCGCGGTCCTCCCACCTGTTACTTCTGATGATGCTGCTTTGACCAAAGAGCCGTACTCCCCACTAATGAATTTGTAAGTATAAAACATTAACTGAGATGCTATTCTCTAATTTTGGTGCTAGCATTTAATGATACTGATGTTTCTAATATGATAATCAAAAAGAATTCACCGAGGAAGTGAGCTAAAATCAACCAAGCCCTGCCCTGGAGAGCTTAATAGACCTCTATCTTGACTTGTTATAAATGTCGTTTCGCGGGCAGTATCGTTTTCACACAGTCTGAAAAAGG
>JBQCDO010000248.1:0-8618 GCA_051961195.1 Nitrososphaeraceae archaeon
CCGATCTGTACAGGCGGCGGAGATAATGGTGGCGGCGGCCATGACGGCGGCGGTACAGGCGGCGGAGATAATGGTGGCGGCGGTACAGGCGGCGGAGATAATGGTGGCGGCGGCCATGACGGCGGCGGAACAGGCGGCGGTGACCCAGATATTATTCAAGACCCAAGCTGTATATCGGTAGGAGGTAACTCGCCGATCACAGATTCGTGTAATAATGCTGCTATTAGTAACAACACTAATTCCGGTGGTAATATAGGGACGGGCAATGGTCCAAGCGGTTCTGGCAATAGGGCCAGTGGACCAAGTATTAAGCAAGGCCCTGTATGTATGACGGTAGGAGGTAACTCACCCATAACAGGTTCGTGCGTAAATGGGGGGACAATTATGAACATCAATACTGGCGGTACCGTCCATTCGAATAGCGGCACAGCTGTACCTACCAATACAGCCGGTACAGTCCATTCGAATAGCGGCAGAGCAGTACCTTTCAATAATGGCGGTACTGACAGAATACCCCTGCCTACTTTTTCTTAATCTAATATCCTGCCTAAATATTAAATTGACCACGATCTCAATAAATAATGATAGGACAGCTACGGGCCCAGTTTGATTTTGTAAATGACGAATCTACTTTCCTTAACTAGGAAGCGTTACTCTATGAATTTATTATAATTCGATTCATCTAAATTATTATAACAATTACACTTAATAAAATCACCATCAAATAATATACATGGCTCAAATTGATTTCAAAAACTGGAAGGGCCAATTAACTGTGTATAACTGAATAATTACCTAGGGATATTTTAAGGGTCAATAAAATGGCTTGTTGAAATTATACGATTGTTTAAATGCTTAGTGACTTGGCACTATGATATATTTTTCATTCATCGCTACGCTGTTACCAAATATGACTTCAGTATCTTATCGTATGTAGCAAGACAGTAAAATATCCCTACCTACATCTTCTTCTTTTTTCAACGAAATAATGACAAACGTACGTCAGATTATGATCTAGGTATAATCAAGATAACAATTGCTAATACATACATATGAATAAAAAAGGAAGAATTCGGATTATGTTTTACGATTTTAATGTAGTTTTTTCTTTCTAATTAGTGCTTACTTTGACTCACCTGGATGTGAAACGGATCCCCTAACGACATCGTTACAAGAGTGCAGTATTGGGGAATCCTTGGCTTTATAATGACAGATATGTGACTGAGTCGTCTTGATTGTCGACGAGGTATTTTCAGCTGCAGCAGATTGAGCTATCAGAGCCGAGATTATGCCTGTTGCTACTAGTATAGCAGCAAAGACGGCAAATGAAAGAAGTGCTTTATTTACTGTGCAATTTGTCATGTTACTGAACTACATAAAATAATACAGATATTTCTGTGTTTGAAACCATTGGTAAGCTGTATTTGTATTTAGGTATGATAACAGACTCTTATCGTATTCCTGTTATAGCAAATAATTTTGTAATATTTTTCGTAGATGTACGTTGATATACTAGATCTTGGTTATTATTCTGTACTACCTTATTGCTAATGGCTAAATTATTTGCTGAATTACTGCTATGACCATGTAAATTATCTATTAGGCTCATTGAACTATTTTTCCAAATTTACATAAGCTAGTCGCCAGATACTAAGATCATGAAAATGACAAAGGCTCGTTTCGCTCGTAATCGTATGTCCAGAAGGTTACTTGAAGAGATGAATGCGAGGCAAATTAGAAATAACATAAATACTGATACAATCGCCATACTTGTGTTTGGTGCATGTGAGAACCATGGGGATCATATGCCGTTTGGCTCAGACTTTATTTTTCCTATGGAGTTAGCAAAAAGGACGGCATCAAAATCCAAGAACAAGAATATCATTATTCTTCCGGCCGTCCCATATGGCGTTAGTCTGCATCATAATGAATTTCAAATGACAATGAGCCTGGAATCTCGTACTCTTGAAATGATTGTTGAGGATCTCTTTAGTAGCATTGTTAAGAATGGAATAAAGAGAATTCTTGTAATAAATGGCCACGACGGAAATATTGCCCCCATCGAGTCGGCTGCAAGAATTACAAAAAACAAGAACTCCGAGGTAGTAATCGCATGTTTGGAAGCATGGTGGGTTTTAATCGGAGAAATTACCTCTGGTTTATTCGAAGTATGGCGTGGTCTTGGTCATGGAGGAGAAGCTGAGACATCCTCAATGCTCGCTGTAAGACCAGATCTGGTTAATATGGATCACGCACCTGTTGAAATAGTTCCAAAATTTCCAAGCGACAGGGTAAGGATATATTGGAAATTTGATGAGCTAACAAACACTGGAGCAACTGGTGCTCCACGAAAAGCAACTGTTCAGAAGGGAATGCAAGCGTTAAAAGCTCTGGAAAATGTTTTGCTTTCATTCATAAATAATATGGATAAAACTGATTGGAAATATGGCCTGTCACTGAAATAAATTACAAGAAGAGTACAAAAATGACAAGTGTAAATAATTTAATCGTTATCCACGTGCTCCAACACGCAATAACGATTAGCATACGGATCGAATCTGGTTTATCAATTCAGCCTTAATATCAGATTGTTGGCTTACGAAACATACCGATCATATGAATAGAATAGAATAGAATATGACTTTCTGTGATACTGGAGTTCTATATTATATATGGACTCCCCATCATTTACGACCTATATTTCACTAGATGGTGGTTATCAAAATAAAGCTATGGAATGATGGTGCATTTTTACTCACTCATGCAATGTATGATGTTTTTTTGTGTTCATCTCTCAGATTCTTCATTCTATTTTCAATTAGTTGTGCCTCGACCATCAAGGCTTCAATATTACAGGAGAGGTTTGGAATTATCTTGCTCACAAATTCTGAAACTATAGCAGCCGCTCGAAAGTCCGGAATATCTGGTAATGCGTTAACCAAAAATACGATTACATCAAGATTTGTCAAAGCGCCTTCATTTAACAAGATTGCTGGAATACCGGTAATAGTTCCGCTACGTAAATGTGAAAAATAGTTACTATGTCCAGTAATTAATCGAGTAGCAGATTCGGTACTTGTTACTGCATAACTATCGATAGGAGAGTGAGAAAGCGTAGCTGATTCAGATGGGTCATTCTGATTGCTTTTACTAGCAGCTCCATTATCGCGTGGATTATCATTTCTTCCATTATCATCCTGAGAGGGAGGATAAGACGATGATTGAATACCCTGCGCGCTAAGGATTAATTTACATTCATTTTCTCTTGTCCACGTAAGAATTGCATTAGCTACCTCTCTGTGTAGCAGCTTGTCTATGTTAATATCGGAGACAAAGAATGCGACTTTCAGATTTTCGTTGACGTAAATTCGTATGGGATACTGAGGAACATAATTGGTTATGACAGATAACGGTGGAAAATCTGGCGAGTCCAGAAATGCTACAAGATCTGTTCCTGTTGAACGTATTAAACATTCTGATGCAATAGCATTAACTAGACCAGTACTGCTTGGGAGTCCATCTAGGACTGTGCCTCCCTTGAGATCTATTTTCTTATTGTCACCATCCTTTCTTTTTAGATTCTTGATCTCTATAGATGAAGTCAAACACGATTACTTGACTCTGAAGACATATAATCGTTGTATTTATATTTCTATGCCACTTTATTTCTCATTTATATGCATAGATCGATTGTCGAATAATAGACTGTACACTTTGTGGTTCCCTTTGGACGGAGGTAGCAAATAATGAATGTCCAGTTCAATCTATCTCGAAGTTCAATAATTAAAAGACAAACTTATTACAAATAACTATTCGATTAGTATGTATTCTCCAAATATCAAATTCTAATTTCCTGGTTTCCCTGCCCTTCAATAAATGTATATAGTTCGATCGGATAGTTATGCCGTATTGGAAACCTAATAAGAGTTGTGCTGGTTAGAATCATAGATATTACTCTACTTTTTAATCTTAATGATTACTACTGCCAGAGCCACGATTCCAACAATAATTATGACAATTCCTATCGGCATGGTGGGACTCGTAAAAGTACTTGCAGTTGGAACTGGAATTGTAACTGGAAATGATGCAAGAGCGACAGCAGACGTATTTGGTCTAACTGAAGCGATAACTTGATATGTGCCATAGTCTGGAAAAATATATTTTAGGAAGAAATCTCCATTAGGCGCAGTAATGTTGCTAAACTTGAACGTTCTTTCTTGTCCGCTACTATTGGACGTTATACTGACATGGGCAACTAAATCTTTTAACTTAATACCACTTTTCAAATCATGCACAATGAATCTTAGTTCAGTGGGAGAATCTACTCCTGGCTTAGCTGGGGAATATGCAAAATTTATACCGATCCCGCTTGTCTTATCTACCCACATCTGAGAAACATTATTCAGATTCGCATTTCCAGAATTGCCATAATTCTGGGCAAAGGCAATGTATCCGCATTGGATGCAAGATTTATTTTCATTTTCATACCATGATGGTGAGGAGAATAATGTAGCTGAAGCTGAAACGAATAGCAGAATTGAAATAGAAGCTAATATTACAGAGCGGAAATTATCAAGTTTCCAAAGTTTATTCATAATACTATTGTCGCTCTGATTGATACCATTACTAAATCAATATAAATTTTAATTTCAACTCTCAGTAGATTTACGGTTTGGTCTAATTTTTTTTAGTGATTGTCTTGGACTGGCTTGTGTCATATACTGATAAACCTTCTGTTTAATATTTGATAATTGGGAAATATAAGTACAGCTAGTCTACACAAATAGCAGAAGATACCGAAATTAAATTCTGAGCATTTCTTCTATATCTATGCTAATAATCGTCTGTCTTCCGGTGATGTGATATCAAATCGAGTTGTCGTAATCTATTATTATAATTTATAATACAATTGACGAATTCGCAGTTCTGTACTAACAGTGAATTATTACCCATAGGATACTCTGTCAGAATATTGTAAACAATAGCTTATTAAGTGATATTCACAAGCTGAAAATTAAAGACCGTTATACTTATCCCGTAACAAACGGGCTTGTCAAAAAATCAAAGTGTCAATGTTAGTGTGGCCTTGTCCACTTACAAGCCCAAGTAAGGATAGCAACTCTACAACTTGACCTCTTAAAGCTTACAACTGTTATCTCAACCAAGCATTTGATAATCAATGGGTCGGAGGGGATGAGTTTGAAAATACAAAAGCTATATGTTCACGTTACTTCAATTAGAACTATAACATTATTACTATCATTTCTTAGAAAATATCCCTAATTACATTAAGGGATAAAAATTAAAGCAATTTACTTGAGTTTATTAAGTAGAAATTAATATAGAAGAATATGAATTATATAGTGAGTATAAAATAAATTGATTAATCATCATATTTTAGGTAAGATAATAGGCAATCTGAATCAAGTTATATACCAAAAAATTAGCCTTTATAACTAATCCTTTTGGTGATAACTCTATGGATTATATCAGATTGTATAAAGACTTTTTTAACCTAGATCAAAATATTCGTTTCGCTGCTAATTGTAATAGGACAAGAGAGTTAGAATTACCGACTATCTTATATCCATCGGTACCTATATTATTGTTGCACAGCCTCTCTAATGAAGGAAAAGACTAAGGTATTACATCGCGTTGAAGTCATAAATGCGATATTGGACATTACCTATAATGCAGAGGATAGAATAGATATCTGTGGCAATTCTAGATTTCCATCATTAATCTTTACTTTTGAATCAATTAAAAAAGCGATAATGAATGCTAAGGATAGAAAAAATACAAGACAAAGATATATTTTTGAAATTACTGAGGGAAATATCCAGTACTGCAAGGATTTAATGAAAATCGCCCCGACTCGCCATATGGATGAAATTGAAGCTAATTTTTTACTTAATGAAAAGGAATATTTGGGTTCTGTAACTTTGAAGGAGCCGCATCAACAAGGCATCTATACTAACGTAAGGGAGATAGTAGAACAGCAACAGAATATTTTCGAGACTCTGTGGAATAAATCAATAAATGCGGAAAAGAGAATTAAAGAGATAGAAGATGGAACAGTACATTATGAAACTAGAATAATTGAGGATAATCAAGAAATTGTCGAAGAAATCGGTCGCTTAACTACCAGCTCAAATGAATTATGTATCTGTTTAACATCCGGAGGAATGCAATATAACTACAATCATTTTTTTGAGTTAGAAAAAAAGTTACTGGACAAGCAAAAGAAAGGAGAGCATAAGGGTATCAGATACATAAGTAACATAGATAATAATAATATGAATTTAGCTAAGATACTTCTGGACGCAGGGATCAAAATAAGACATCTTAAAAATCTTCCACCAATGAGCTTTGGTGTTTCAGATAAAGAAATAGTAGCTACCATTGAAAAGATGGATGTTGGTAAAAATGTACAAAGTTTGTTACTAAGTAATGAACCAGTATATATGAACCACTTTTATTATATATTTGAAGAATTATGGAAAAATGGAATTGATGCTAAAGATAGAATAGGAGATATTGAAGAAGGTATTGAATCAACTAGTATAGAAATTATTCCAAATCCTACATATTCTATAAGACGAGCTTTTGATTTAATAAAATCAGCCGAAAAGGAGGTATTGAGGCTATTTTCGTCAGTCCATGCATTTCGTCGTCAAGTAAGACTTGGTATAATGCACTTATTTAAGGATGCACTAGAAGGCGGTGCAAGAGTTAGAATATTAATTCCAGCTGATCAAAAGGAGATAATACAAATAGTAAACGAAGTAAATTTGGTATTGCCTCAGCTAGATATTGCAAGCGTCGACAAAAGTTTAGAAAGTACAGTTGGAATTCTAGTAGTTGATAGAAAAGAATCACTAATTATAGAGACAAAACACGATTCAAAAGATAATTCATATGACGCAGCAGGATTAGCTGCATACTCTAATAGCAAACCAATTGCTTTAGCGTATGCCTCTATCTTTGACAGTCTCTGGAAACAGACAGAACAACATCAAAAATTAAGCAAGATGTATGAGGAGCTAAGAATCCATAATATAGTGCAAAAAGAATTTATCGACGTAGCAGCACATGAGCTTAGGACTCCTATCCAGCCAATACTTGGTTTAACTGATATTCTTCGTTCTAGTGATAACAGAGACAGAAGATCGATAGCAGAACAGGATGAATTACTAGACGTTATAATGAGAAATGCGAAAAGACTGCAGAGACTTGCTGACGACATTTTAGATGTTACAAAAATTGAAAGTGAGTCACTAAACCTCAAGAAGGGTGTTTTCAACTTAAATGATGTAATAACAAAAGCTATAGACGACGTAATACCCAAGATTGCAAAGAGCCAACAAGGAGACGTTATAAAATTATTATATCAACCTCGTGATATCTTCATAGAAGGTGATAAAGCAAGAATAGGTCAAGTAATTTCAAATATTCTCAATAATGCTTTCAAGTTTACTGAAGCAAAGCTTAACAAAGAAAAAGGAGGAAGAGGTGCTATAAATATTACTGCTGAAAAGATTGATGATGGCCGGGCTGTTGTTAGTATTAATGATACTGGTATAGGTATAGATCCTGGAATAATGCCTAGGTTATTTGAAAAGTTTGCATCAAAATCTTTTCAGGGTACAGGGTTAGGGTTGTATATCTGTAAAAGCATTATAGAATCTCATTATGGCAGAATATGGGCTGAAAATAACAAAGATGGTAGTGGAGCTACGTTTTACTTTAGTCTGCCAATAATCAAAATCAAATAGATATTTAATACAAGAAAATTGAAGGCCAGGGAATTTCCTGTGTTCTGAGCCTTAGTTGTGCTCGTGTCGATATCGTATGCAATGTATAATTCAAACTATTCAAATTCTTGCATAGCATACATAGCAGTAAAATATTGTCTACGAATTTGATTGAATAGATCGTTGTATTCGCGGTCAGGGCTTATTTTAGATTTGCCTTCTGATATTTGCCAAGACTGTCCTTCGAGTCTGTATCTACTAGCCGCTACTTGATTTCATAAAGATTCACTAATGCAGCAACGTTTGTGAGAAACATTTCATATACCGATCTTGCAGATTCTGTGATACCGTATTTATTAGATAAGCCCGGGAAACGGGTTTGACTCAAGTATGACAACCACCTTCTCTAGTTGTGATACTTTTTACGATGCCTCAGGAACATACTTCAGACATTAAATTGCATTGATAAATGCTTGGTGGCGGCTTTATCAAAATGTCGTACGATCTAATCGATAAGACCCTTATATCTATCATAGAAATCGACATATCTACCGTGTTAAATTAATTAGAGAATAGAAAATTCCATAGTCTTTAGATGATGGTATCATTATTGGCAGCATTGTATTTTTTAAATCTGATACAGATCGATAATACAGATTAATAATACAATTAATAACATATTAATCAGCTAGAGAATTCTTTTATAGAAGAATTACATTAGATCTCTAATGAATAATAGAAGTGCCTTCCGGACAACTACTCTTGTTAGTGGCGCATTCCTGATAATCACTGTGTTGATAGTCAGTATAGTTGTTGTTTCAACAAACGGATTGACTGACCGATTAGCATTCGCACAAGGTGCAC
>JBQCDO010000249.1:0-25412 GCA_051961195.1 Nitrososphaeraceae archaeon
GAATAAGGATTTTCATCCTCGCTAATAATCAATCAATATAAGATGGTCTTAGAAACTTTTTGGTTTTAATTCCGTTTGGGTCCAGAATGTTTCGAATATTGAGATATAAGCTAATAACGTTGATTCACTGTTGGAATAAGTAGCCAAGGCTAAATCATCATTTGAATTATTGCTCTCTTTATTGCCAGTATTCGGTTCCTCTATTAAAGAGGATTTTGAATCTACAATCAATATAGAAACTCTAGTTTGTAGGCGTTGATGTTGATCCTGAATGACATCGATTGGGTGAATTTCAAATTGTCTCTGTTTTCCTGTCTCTGAATTCATCGGGATATTTTGTTTTCCAATCAATCTTTCTATTTGTTCCTGTATATCGTTAGAGGCAAGAATCCTTACCCTTACTTCATTTTGAATTACTGCAGCTTTTAATAATTCTATCATTTTCTGCAAATTTCCTTCTATTGAAAGTGTGTTACCTATAGTAGTATCCCGAAATAATAACATCAATATTTCTTCTTTGGCAGACACAACAAGATCAAAGACAAGTTTTTGTATTTCAAGTGGATCTCTTAGTATTTCTGTAAATGTTGGTTTTATACCTTCTACTATTTCCTTGATCTTATATTGAGCTGGGATTGCATTCTTCCATAGATTTTCAAACAAGTACTCTTGCGCTTCTACAATACCTTTTACTGTAGTCAATATAGCTTGGGACAGCGGACTTGATTCTTGTGAAACTCCATGGAGCAGTGCCGCTTTTCCATCAGCTATTGCAAAATTAGTTCTGACTCCGTCTAGGTGACGTTGTAATTAGCCTGAAATCTTTATTATCATGTCTTGTAGGAGCTCGTCTTATCTTAATTGTACATATGATTTGTAATAATACATCTGCTCCAATGGATAGCTTTATCCATTTTCTTCTTAATTTAGCTCTTTCTGTGTAGTATTGCAATGAATGTGTTGACTTGAATCCAGTCGAATCGTGGTAAAGGAGCAATACCAGATCTTGAAAATAATCGTAGGCTGAAAGACAGATATACATGCTTAGAACTATAAACCTTAGCGAGTCAACAGTACCATGATATCATCAGAACACGTTTGTTGGAAGCTTATCGATAGTGCCACGCCATGTCCAGATTTATTCAGTAAGCACGTCCTATTCTAGAAATAAACTCTATCAGATTATTATATCTGAAAGCTATGGCTATGCATAGAGCGAAACTTTAAGAGGAGATTAATGCATTATTTGAGATAAGAGCTGCATAAATGAGATCGAAGAAAGAAGACGGAAAGTTGCAACATTATTATCACAATCGATGAATGAGACCGAGATAGATCATGAACTGAAGGTGGACCAGTCAACTATTAGTCGAGATAAAGTGCTAAAAGAATTATCGAATAATTATGTATTGTTATTAGTATTCGATTCGCTATAACATACATACGGATATACCAATCAGTCTGAGCTTGAAAGTATTTTAATCTCTACAGTTAGATGATCACATAATATAATATATGTTATCAAATGATGATATAGAATCAAAAATTGCAGATCTAGATAATGGATGGGAATTAAAAGATGGAAAGATCGTGAAATCCTTTCAATTCAGTAGCTTTATGGATGCTATTGAGTTTGTAAATGAAATTGCAAGGATAGCTGAGACACTTGACCATCATCCAATTATCACCATTAATTGGAAGACTGTTAAACTTTCTTTAAAGTCATTTGATGTTGATGCTATAACAAAACGAGATATTAGCCTGGCTGAGGAAATAAAAAAGGTAATTAAAGTAAGTAGCAATTCCAATCAAGAATACCGCTATTAATACTGAAGACAAACGAGAAAAGATTCAGGCGTTATCATTAGCAAAAGAGTGCTATAAAATGAAACTAGAACTACTTACTAATGCTACAGTAGTAGACGATGCTATTAGGTTCGTTGCATCATCACACCAAAACGGATATCATCAACAGCATATATTATCGGAAGGAGAAAAAGCTAAAGATAACCGTTGCGCAGTGGAAAATCAGCAACATCCTACAACGATAAAATCATGTAGATTTATTTGTATGTTGACCTTTTACGACATCATTTATTACCAGTTCTAGATACTCTTTTACATCTTGTTTAGTAAGAGACGACGCAATGCCGGTCTCTTCCAGCATTTGTTCTTGATTTCGTTTTGTAAATACTACAACTTTCCTCTGTATCTCGCGCTCCATTTCAGCTGTTCCGATACTATCCAGTAATTTCGATTCCTTAATCGCGAATCTTCGAATTGACTGGCGCAATGTTGAATCTTCCGCTACTGATATTGCAGAGGAATAAATACCGAGAAATATCAAATAGGATGCCAATCCAAAAAATGCCACAGTAACGAGACCAAACGGTGGATAGGGGGCAAGAACCAAACCGGCAGCCTGATTAGAAGAGAACAACAGCATCATTCCGTATGCTGAAATCATCATATATTGTTTGACTTTATTCCGGCCCATATTACGTGCCACACTCCAAAATGCAATTCCGAATAAAATCCCACCAGCAGGCACTGTAGCACTAAAAAACAAAGTGTAAACGACACCAAAGAGTACTGGTTCAGAAAGACGAAATGGTGTTAACACATCCAGAAATAGAGGTTGAAATTGGCTTAGAAAATAGACCAACGGGATACTGACAAGAATCCAATATTTGGCTCTTCCAACTCTCTTCGAGTAACTATGTAGCAAGAGCACAGTAGCAATCCATGTTAAAATAAATGACATCACAGATGTAATGGCATATCCTGAATTGAAGACATTATAGACGCTGCTATAAGGGGCTAATGGAGTTAGTTCTGATTGTATATTCGTAGATTTACCAGTCAATTCATCAGTAACATAAAGAACCGTGAATCCTGCATTTATTGAAATCATCATGATTGCTAATGAGTAGGCTAACACTACTAGGTTATGATTAGACTTAAACCAGGAAAGGAATCGAAGTGATAGAAATCCCAACAGAGCGATGACAAACAAGTAATTGATCCACACGACGACTTGTAAGAATTGAACGTTGTGATCTAAGAACAGTTCAGTACATTGCTTCTCTGCAAGTCCTAGCGCTATCTGAGCGGGGCTTTTTTCCTCGTCTGAACTAGAGTCTCTGTCTCTGTTTTAATGCTTTAATTGAGATATTTTCTTCCAATTATCATCCAGGACATTAGAAAGCATGCGTACGTGTTCTTGCTCAATTTTTTTCCTTCTTAATATCGCTCCAAAGCCGTCAGTAAATTTAGTCCAGTTAAAACTAGATTTGTCAATCTCGATTGGATAGACTACCGTTTTACTTTCGTATGTATGATTAAGTAATAATTCTATAACCTTATTAGTTCTATGAAGAACAAAACCAGTAACAATCCCAGATTGTTAAGATTGACATTCGTAACATAATGTATCTCAATGGGAGGCGGACATAATCAACTCGATTTTACCTAAAAAAGTTATCTGTTCCAAGCCAATAAATAATACTGAAAAGCCGTAAAGAAATATGCCTGTTATACAAATAACGATGAGCCAAGGCAGATCAGTAGAGCAAAAAAGAGAGCTTATTAAAGTATTGACAAAGGAAACGGCAAGGATCATGAAAACTCAAGACGAAAAGATAAGAATTTTGATTTACGAAGTTTCAAAAGAAAACTGGGGGAACGCAGGAGTTTTAGGTACAGATATGTAGGCACTGCAGAGAAATAAAACAACTGCATCAGATTGACCCGCTACAAATAATTCAATAATTTAACTGTGTGCTCATATTGCTCATAAATAGTTGCTAGATGGTATTGAGAGATATTCCCTGTTAGCTAAACTCGTGACCACTAATACTATTGTAGGATCATTAACGAACTTCCTTTAAATAGAATAGTTCACCCATGCGTTTATGATAGTAGTAAACTACCATACAGATCATACTATCTTACTGGAGTCGACATATTTTGAAATTCCTTACTGTGCATAGATCTGCTATTTGTTATCAAGTTGTTAATCAATCCGCTTCAGCGTCTTCACTTTTGTCGATTTTAAGATTAGAATCAATCCTTAAAAGAATCGGATCGATCTTAGAAATCCCACAAAATGCGAATAAGGAATTTAGTAGCTTATCAACATAATAATATATTGGCTCGCCGGATTATGACTAATCTGCACAATCTATAACAGACAATATTTTGGAATCTTAATGTTACTTTATTATACATTTTCGATTCTTATAGGCGCACATGACGTTACTAGATGTTGTAATCATAAATACCAATTGCTTTCTGAGAGATTGGGGCAAAATCGATGTAATTGGCTATGCAAAAAATTAATTTTGAATAAATCATTTATCAATTAGTGAATATAGTTATCTTATTAACCGGTCCCATTTATTATGATAGTTATGAAGAAAGAGGGACATAAGAACCCAATTCCTACTGTAGATGTCATCATACAAATGGATTCTCGTATTTTATTAGTTAAAAGAAAGAATGAACCATATAGAGAATATTTGGCAATCCCAGGGGGTTTTGTAAATGAAGGAGAAACAGTAGAAGATGCGGCAAAACGCGAAGTAAAAGAGGAAACATCGTTGGATATTGAACTAATTGATATTCTCGGCGTATATTCGGATCCTAAAAGAGATCCTAGGGGACACAATATGTCTACGGTATTTATAGGAAAAATTCCTACTAGTAGAAATGGGAAAGTTAAAGCAGCTGCAGCTGCTGATGATGCCTTGGAACTATATTGGATGAATTTAGAGGATATACCACATGAAAAATTTGCATTTGATCATAAAAGTATCCTAGAAGATTATATGAAATGGAAAAAATTAGGTGGGACGTTCTGGTCATCCAAAACCATGGGGACAAGGATCTCTTGAACGTTCACTCATAGGAGAAGGAGAAGGAGAAAGAAATATGAGTCCAATTTTCGATATCTGTTATAAGGAAAAGATCACCATAAAGTATATCGAGATCACATGGATTGAAAATCGATATATATGAAGTGCATACTACTCATTTTTGATACCCAAAAAGAGGCGAGTTTTTTTATACATGCTCCAGTTATTGGTATAAGCAGATCGTAAATGTTGTATTAAATCATCTTCGATTAAGTACGTTTACCAAAGATGATCTCTAGATAATAATGCATAGTAAATTCGGCCCCATAATTTACCATATCGACTGAAATTAAACTTAAGTCTACATGGCTAATACCTGAACTTAGCAATGCACTGGGCATTGTTACGGAAGTTACCACAAAATCAATAATCAAGTAGAGACAGGAATTGACAATATTTTAACCAGTAACACCTACAAACATTTGCTTCAATCGATTGATTTTTGATTTTTAGGTAGAAGTAGATTTAACATAGTCTAAATTACCAGAGATCTTGTAATAGTAGAAGTCTCATTGATGCTGAAAAACGACCCAAACGTACAGATCGAATCCTGGATATTAATGCCTGACCAAGGCATGATTTCTCGGCTCATTTATACCTTTGACTATTCCTGTTAAGAACTACGACCCGATCAATAATTAACAAAATATCCCTTGTATGTGGATTGTGTCGATCCATATCCATTGACTTAAATTCGTTAAATCATTCAGCCCATCTATTGTATGGTTAAATGCTTTCGTAGTTACTTGAAATTACTTTAGGCGATAGTCCATTGAAAAAACCATTCGATATGAAAATTTAATAGAGTAATCAACGTAAGTATATTATTGTAACTGAAAATTGGTATTCTGAAATATCTAGAACACAAAATCTAGCCTCACCACCAGCATTACACAACAGTACCTTACTTGAAAGACTGTTGTATCGAGCAGCCAGAAAGTGGGTCTCGGGCATGACTTCTAAGGAGGCATTATCAGCAGCCAGAAATTCCAATAAGAGAGGAATCTCTGCAATTTTGAATTTTCTAGGCGAAGATAATACCAATAACAAGAGTATTGAACAGACAGTAAAAGAATATTGCTTACTATTAGATTTTGTGAGTAAGGATGGAATAGACGGTAGTATTTCTGTGAAACCAACTCAAGTCGGATTAAAGAGAGGTTATGAAGAATGCTTAAATAATCTTCGGCAAATTTCTAAAAAATCTAAGAGCCTAGGCAAATTTATGTGGATCGACATTGAATCCTTTGAATATGTCCAAAATACAATTTCTATCTACCTTGATCTTTTTAAGGAGAATTCGTTGATAGGGGTGGCTCTACAATCCTATCTTAGGAGGAGCGCAAGTGACTTGCTGCATTTGTTAGAAGAAGGAGCAAATGTTAGAATAGTAAAAGGTGCATACAGACAATGTGAAGAGAACGCCTTTCAATCGATGAGCGAAATCAATTCGAATTTTTCCAAATTGACAAAAATGTTATTTGAGGACAAGAACAGAAATAATATTTTTGCCATCGCAACGCATGATCCCAAACTGATTGATAACGCGATCTCGTTATCAGAAAAGTTTGGTACCGATAGAAAGAAATTCGAATTTCAGCTACTTATGGGTATTCATAATGAGTTAAAAGAAATACTTGTAAGACGAAAGCTTAAGACGTCTGAATATATACCTTATGGTAATCAATGGCTTCCATACTCCATACGTCGGATTAGAGAGAGAAAGAGAAACATCCTATTACTAGCAAGGTCTATTCTTTAGCCATAATACGGCAGATACAACTACTGTTATAAGTATTGTCAAAAGCTTATTTTTTAACAACTACATTATTAAAGCCTTAGAAAAAGTGTGCACGCAAGATAATCTTACTAAATTGAGATGGAGATGGTGTTACTTTATATTACTGTAGTATATATTCGAAAGTAGTATCGCACTAGTCTCTCTAAAAAGAGCCTTGGATTAGGTAACAACAGTCTGGCTCTGCTCTCTTAGAAATTGAGTCAAATAGTACGGTCCTCCTGATCCTTTGCCCGTCGTACCAGAATCTTTCCAACCACCAAATGGTTGAGAACCTACCATGGCTCCGGTTGTAGCACTAGCAGTCCTATTAACGTATACTACTCCAGATTTTGAGTTATCAAGAAACCTGTCGATTTCTTCATTTTTCTTGCTATAAATGCCCGACGTCAGTCCGTATTCTGACTCATTGCATAGTTTTAATGCTTCATCAAAATCTTTGTATGCTGCTACACACAGAATCGGTACAAATAGCTCTTCCTTAAATAACATATGACTTTTGGGCAGATCCTCAACAATAGTCGGTTCTACGTAATAACCATGCTTCAAACTACCTTGTCGTTTTACAGCTCCACCGAATATTACCCTACCATCTCTGGAGGCGATTTTTGCGAATTTTTGATAATTTGTATATGCATTCAGATTAATTAATGGACCCATAAATATATCTTGGTGTAGGGGATTTCCAATAGAGAGATTCCTTGTCTTCTCCACTAATTTTTGCATCAATAATTCCTTTACGTTTTTCTGAACATAAACTCTGGAACATGCGCTACATTTTTGACCAGAATAACCAAATGCAGCTTTTATGATCCCGTCTGCAGCCTTATTAATATCTGCATTTTCGGTAACTATTACCGGATTCTTGCCCCCAAGCTCTGCGATAACTGGCCTGGATATAACTTTGCCGGAATCTTCCATAATCCTGTGTCCTACCATTTTGGAACCTGTAAACACAATACCCGCAACATCACGACTTGCAACAATTACCTTTCCAATCTTTGATCCAGACCCCGTCACAAGGTTTAGTACTCCATCAGGTAAGCCTGCTTCTTTCAAAATTTCTGCAAATAGACTTCCGATAATAGGAGTATCACTTGCAGGTTTTAGAACTACTGCGTTGCCAGTAACAATTACCGCGATACTCATTCCCGCTAAGATAGCAAATGGAAAATTGAATGGGCTGATTACAGCCCAAACACCGTATGGCTTCATCAAACTCTTGCTTACTTCATTTGAATTTGCATTCTTAGTTTGGACTACAAAGCCCTTATTTCTTTCCATCTCTTTAGAATAGTATCTGATGAAATCAATTGCTTCATCTACGTCAGCAATGGCCTCGTACCTATTTTTACCATTTTCATAAGAAATCCATGCGGCTAATTCAAATTTACGCTCAGATATTATATCTGCTGCAGCATAGCAGATGACGATACGAGATTTATAATTGACTTTCCCCCATTTCTCAAATGCGGTCTTGGCTGCTTTGACTGCCGTTCTCACATGTTTTTTAGTAGCCAAAGGGAAATAACCTAGTCTTATTCTTTTGTCTATTGGCGAAGTGTCAGTAAATGTCTTTGAAGAATTATAATGCTTGCCATTAATGATCATTGAGTATTTTTTACCGAAACGAGATTTGATATCTTTTACTGCTTTCTCATAGTTCTCATGAAATACCCTCTCATCATCTGATTTCAGGAAGTTTTTAAGAGTATATTCATTTTCAAATCCCATTCGAACTAGATCCTCTAGTGTTTTCTTATCGGTCGTCCTCGTATATTTCTTATCCCAAGCAATAATTTAGTGACTGACGCCAGATGATTTCCTCGCTAAACCTTTTGAAATTAGTGAAGACAGGAGGCGGCCGACTGATAATCGCGATGTTGAGTCATATTTTACATTGTCACATTATCTTCATAACTAACATGACTCTTCTGAAACTTGCAACTTTGCTTATTATTATTTTTTCTGGATCATGCATTCGAATTGAAAAAGTTGTGGTAACATCAGATGAAGGTTCAATTACTAAATATCAGGCTTTTCTGGACCATTTTCGCGTTAATAGTTATAGCCTGACTGCCAAGTCCATAATAGTCTATACGAGCAAGATCGTACATGGCGTTTCAACTCGTTAAATGAATGAAGAATTAAGAGTTGTATAAATGACGTCGGTATGCAGCCCGACTACACCTGTAACGATAATATCCCTGATCTAGATAGGTTCCATTAAAGGAGGAAAGAGTAGAAAAGCTGTGGAGACATACTCCCCAAAGGCAACATTCACACTAAAAAATTTTTTTAAATGAAGCTAAACATCCAAAATTTGATAATACCCATTCTCGGCGTCGCACGAGAAAAAGGCCCCCAACCTTAATGCAAGCCCACTCTTGGTGGCCTTAATGCATTACGCTTGCTGTTAGATAGATAACAACCGTCGAAGTAGGATAATCTCACGTGGATACAGATAGACTTTTCTTTCGCATGAGAAAAGCCCTTGAGTAATTTTTAATCCTAGAGAAGAACTGCCAAAAATATTCTAATCAATATATAATCTGCAAGTCTGGTCTCTCCCTCTCTTATTGGTGTCACATGAATTATTAGCAAATCTTGCAGATTAAGGCCAATGTCATCAACAATACCTGCGGAAGCATCAAAACCGCCAAAAAAGATGCAAGAATGTAACAGATGCATGGCAGCTGGATATCCGAATCAACTAATTGCCTTCGATAAGGTAGGTGACGATCCTGAGACTGGAAAAACAAGATGGAAGCTAATTGATGAAAATGGCATTGAACATACACACAAATTCGTGCAGACCTCCTTACCGCAACAGGCACAGGTCCAAATCAGTAACAACAAACCAATTTTTAGACGAAGGAGAGTGACAGATATTGCTACTATAACAAATGTAGATGAAGCAAGAACCCTCTTTGCGTCAGGCTGGGAATTCTACTCTTCGTATCCAGCGACTATTGCAAATATACCACACTATGTACTTGTAAAAAGAGAGTAGTCTTGAAATACAAGATAAGATATAGATCCTCGCCCGTAGTACATCCCACAATTTATGTGAACAAAAACTAACTGTCAAATCGACGACGGATGATCAGATCTCCCTGATCGATCATTCGTTATACGAATGAAGATCGCTTTCTTTTATTTTATTATCCCAACGGCAGTAGTTCTTGAATATTCACTATCTAGTATCTATTAATATCGGTATAGGTATTTATTTCGGACGTTCTATAAATTTTATAAAAATAAGAGCACTATAGCCCAGACGCAATGGGTCGCCTTGTGATGGGATAATACCAAGGACTGTTCCGATATTCGAAAATAGCTCTATCGTGGGATTACAGCTTCCATCATTTTTATATTTGATAATGAGTAGGTTGCCTAATGGTCTGTTATTTGCTATGTAGCCATAATTAAAACACTCTGATTTTATAGGATTTGGACTGTTGGGTGATAGGTTAGACAGTGCAGAAAAAGGGACCAAATTGTCTCCGATGGTGACCCTGTTCTCAGCAGCATTAGTAGTTGATTTGAAAATCGACTGGGCTGGTGTCGATATACTTGTGTAGCCTATGAGACCAATTAGCGTTATCAGAACTATTATCAAAATGGTAGTAGTTAGAAGAATCAATATTCTATTTATTCAAGTATGTTCATTTTAACTTGTCGATTGAATTGTTCGCCACCGAAATTAATGAGAATTCCACTTGTCTGTATAATTAAGAATCTACGTCAATAACGCTTAGCACTTACTTATTCTGAATCAGATCTTGTTCTAATTTCTAATCCAAATGGCTAGATTTTTACATACATCGCAACATCCGGAAAAACAGTATTGCAGTTGCATTTGAATTGGAGAGGAACTTAAGTGCGAATTGGTCATAAGAAATACAATGACTACTACAAAGCATATGCCTCTATTCTCAAAAGTACTCAGTAGTAGTTCAAGATCTTGGTAAACATACTACGCGCGGACGTACTTTCCATTGTCTGGGTTATCGGTCTACCTACAATTGCTGAGCTTTAGTGACGTTGTTTTTAATTAAACATGGATTTAAGTTATATTGTAATTTTTTATCTTTCATTTTAATAATATTATAAAACTGGGGTTAAATTGGGCTGCTGAATCTTAGGTCATTTTATTTGGAATGTGTTAATTTTAGTCAGGTTGCTAGCATCTAAAGCCTTAGTTGCGTTAGATTTGGAAATATTGGTGCCATTACTCATTGCGGTATTATTATAATTAAAAGCCGATATGGTCACTTGATTTACAGTATTAGGTTGTTTAATAACAACACTGCCGGGCGGCGACGTAGACGAAGGAACCTGTTTAAGAATAAAGTCTTTTGTGGGGCTAGTGCCAGAGTTGCTGTTATTATTATTTATCTTAGTAACCTTCCATATTACACCACTATTTGCATATGTCCAAGGTACAGCCGGAGTTGTTGAAAATGGTCCATCATGACCAGTTGGAGGAATTGATGTTCTAATCTCTGTCTTGCCAATACTTACGACGTAAAGGGCGTCACCATTCAAGTTGAATTTTATGCCCACTGGCCTAAAATCGAAGCTAAGAGTTTTAGGTGATATGAAATTCGTATAATTTCCTGTGTCTGTATTAACCATGATCACTTTTGGCCCATTTTTGCTTTGGCTAAACTGCGGAGATGGTCCGGTGATTATATCATATGGATGTATGAGTGAGCCCATTGTACCGTATTCTCCTATAAAGGCCATATTTTTAAGGCCAAAGCTAGAATTTGTAGATACTGCAACCTGTGTTGCAGCCACTCCAAGAGGAGATAATAGGGTTAACGGTTTTTCTACTCGAGGATGGTTTTTCATCAAAAATTGTAATGGTTTATTATCCTGAGAACTTTCAGATTTAAATTTCGGATCAGTTACCGGTTCACCGTTTCCAAAGAAATCAGGCCAGCCATAAAATTTGCCTAAATTGGATTGATTTGCAATGTTGATAGCATATATTTTATCCTCATCGTTTCCTATGCGTCTACTGCCTCTATCATCAGCACCATCACTTGATATAATCAACTTTTTACCATCTCCGCTTAATGCAACTCCATATGGGTTGCGAAGTCCCCATGCCACTGTCTTAAGGTCTGTACCATTTGATTTAGCGCTAATTATACACCCACCACATTTCACATCTCCTTTAATCACCTGCCCGGGATGAGAAGGAGAACCGAAGGCCGAAAATGCACCGGTTGTTGAATAATCATTAAGATCCTGCGGAGTAAGAGGATTGAAGGATTTAAAGTTCTGGCCTGATAGAGTTATATTTTTGCCTGGAATATCATGAAATTGAGGAGAAATTTTTAGCCAGCCATATTGATAGTTATCATCTCCAACTACTCCTGAATTAGTGGCAGTACCTTGTCCAAAATAAAATCGGCCATCTGGCCCGAATGCAATTTGATTATTGAAATGATCACCTCCGCTCGGCAAACCTGCAACGAGATCTTTAATTGCGCCTCTATGATCAATTGCAGATATCAGGCCTTTGTGAGATACATAGAGAAGACCATTTTTGTTATTAAACTCTAAATCTGTAATGGGTCCATTAAGACCCCTGTCTACAAGAACTGATATTTGTCCGTTTGAGGACACTTGCAATATCCTTGGAGCTGGCATAAAGTCACCGTAGGTGTATCCTGATTCTGCAATATACATAGTTCCATTATCATCAAAGGTAACGCTGCTAGGTAGTGTAAGATTCCATAATATTGGCTTGATCTTGTACCCTGGAATAATATTGAATATACTGGTAGAGGGAGGCTTACCAGAATTGATTATTCCTTGTGGAATTAAAGGTTCAGGAGGAGCGGCATGGCCTTGGGCATGAACAGAGGGGGGATAACCACCACCACCAAAATTGCCAGGCATATACAGAAAAACAGTAGAGGATAGAATTAATAATGAAATAAGAGAAACCGATAGTATATTTTTGTGTAGTATTGCTTGCCATTTAGTTGGGCTCAGGTGTTTTGAGATGCAATAATTTTTTTCTTTTGTATGTTCATTTTTACTGCCATCATTTAGTTTTGTCTTAATCCGTTCACAATCATCGGAACACAAGTAAAAACCATAGTTCTTTATTTCATATAAGCCGATTATAACTTTCGCATAGAAGATACTACTGGATTGCAGATCCAGATAATAAGTGTCTAAAACAACATAAGTGTTTTTTTAATAAATAAATTATATTATTATAAGGTCTATGCCACCCGATAGGAGCCATGTTACTCTATTTTAGTACAATGCTTATAAAATATGTTGTGCAATATTTCTGTTATGCCAAAATGGCTGCAAAATATGCGAAATACTTTTTACAATAAGGAAAACCTGTATTTTATTGCTTTGGTGTCGTTTGGATTTACAGTCGTAGTACTAGGCACGTTATCTTTTTTTGGTATGACTAATTGGGGAATATTTGGCACAGGTAATGTTGATCTGTTACAGCAGCAACAACATTTACATCATACTGCATTTGCACAGCCTGCAGCAGACTATCCAATACCTGATGCAAAAAGAATGTTCACTCCAGATAAGGCAATCATTAGAGAATATCGCCTTGATCCATATATTCTGGATATGGCTCAATTACCCAAATCACCAGTGGCTGGAAAGCCTGCTCTTTTTGTATTCAATTTATTTGACACTGCAAGCCGTACGTGGTTATGGCATACGGATATGCGTATCCAAATTACCGATCCTAAAGGACAGCCCATGCTTGTTTTTCCCAATAATCATGGCCATGGTGGTGTGATACAGTTTGAATACGTTTTTCCATCTGAAGGAATATATAACATAGACCTGATATTGGGACAACAAACTGGTTCTCCCAACTTTATCATTGAACCAAAGGTAATCAGAGAGGAAAACTTTGATGTTGTAGTACAGAAGCCACAACCGGGGGCCCAATTATCATCATCTTCTCCTGGGTTAGTATCTAACATTGCTGCTACACATGTCAAGGATATACCAATAAAAGCCGAATCGTGGAAATTTACACCAAACGTTATTAGTGTAAACAAAGGAGACTTGGTGAGATTACACTTTGTAACTGCTCAGGATGAGGTCGAATTGTACAATGGACATGGGTTTGGTATAGAAGGATATAACGTCAATGTATTTCTCACAAAAGGTACACAACAATTAGTGGAATTCCTCGCAGATAAACCTGGGACATTTACCTTCAGATGTACCTCATTTTGTTCCTCTCCCGGCGCTGCTGTCGAAAACCACTTCAACATGGTAGGTAAATTAATTGTACATGCATAGCCATATACATATAATGGTAACAGGAGGTAAATTAAAAAATGAGAAATAAAAATAAAAATGGCAACAAAAAGATTTCATTGGTAGTAGGTTCTTCATTAGTCATCATCATAATTACTTTAGTTGGATTAGGTGTCGCCTTTGAGCAGGAATCCAGATCACTATCGACGATATATGGCATAGTAACAGGAGGAGGCTATGCACAAACGAACGCGGCATATGCGCAGATGAATGTCCCTAATGGAAATTCAACTACGTTCATTGGTAATACAAAGATTCCACCGAATTCCAATAACACCATGACCACAGTTGTAAATAATGCATCAAACAGTAAGATTTCTACTTCAATTGACAGATCACAAATAGCACAGAATATAACTGCCGCTTCCGCATTTACTAAACAAAATGCTAGTGCTCCAATATCAGCAAGCGGGATATCTACTCCGGGAAAACATCCGGCCTCTTATCCGCCGACTTCTTATCCCCTAAACAATAACACTGAGAATACTAACCAAACCAATAACTCTACAATCAACACGTCTACAATCAATACAAATACTACTGGTTGCAAAACGTTATTATCAGCTGGACACGTATGTTAAATAAAGACAGCTATCCCTCGTTATACATGTTTTGTCTTTCTTTGTATGTAGCTAATAAGAGGCTCGTCAATGCTTTCTAACCGTACAAATGCTTTATCGGTCGCTTCGATAGTATCGACAAGTATCCTAATTATTTTAATGTTCATATTATATCCGTTTATGGTTCCAAAAATAATAACTAGCCAAAGTGCATACTCCATACAACAAACAAGTTACCTCTTTTATCTGGTGTTAACAGTATCAATTGTGTTAATCCTTGCCTGTATTGGGATTATATCCAGAAGGCAAAGAAATTTGAGATCAAGTTCAGATAGAAATAGACAATCATCATCCTCATTTGATCATGAGAAATTGAGAAATAAAAATAAAATATATCAAGATAACCAATTAATCACCAAAGAAAATTCTGATGCCATATCTCTGACTGGCGATGATGGCTATACTTTCAGTTTTATAGGCCAACAATCAATTTTATCGATAATGAACAGTATACTTAATGATAGAAAATATTTGGTAATTCTCCTTATATCAGCTATGGGTTATGGATTTTTCTTTTCTATGATATCAGGAACTATCATCTACCGTCCTCAAGGCTTTTCATATTTGTACGATGTTACTACAACACCTTCTGCAACAACAATGGCATATGGACCGATTGGATATATACCATCGATATCAATTTATCTCACTAATAACTTCGGAATAATGCTAATTCCGATAAATATTCTAATTCTTATAATAGTTTCTGGGCTGGTAGGTTTTAATGTAATGCTCTCTTCTTTTTCATTGGCGCAAGGACTAAGGGATAGAAAATTACAAAGGAATAGATCAAGCAGTATACTGTTAGGATCGTTTGCATCAATCATGGGTCTATTTACCGCCTGTCCTAGCTGTGCATCACTCTTCATTTTTGGAGCCATATTTGGATCACTTAGTTCGTCATTGGCTGTCGTTGCATCGACATTTTATGTGCTACTTTTAGTAGTCAGCATACCGCTGCTTATAGTTACTCCTTTTATAACTACATACAGTATACGTAGGTCTATGGTAACTCAATGTAAAATTCTGCGTTGGCGATAAGTGTTCGTATCAACAATTAGCCACTGACTTGAGTAGGCTAACATTGTTAAGTTAGTCAATCATTTATCAACCTAGTCTAATATTAAAAATATCGAATATAGGATTTTTGGCCGTTTCTATCAATAGTAACGTTATATATATGAAAAGTAAATTCTATTACTGAAATAAGATGGCATCCTTGGCATTTTTAGACATACTGTGCATAGACTTGAAGATATCTTGTTCACAAACTAGAATATAATAATTTGTTTATTTGTTACCATCTAACAACGGCTATTGAAATATTATGAGTATCTAGATCACATATTAATTTAAAAGTTATGCTAATACAATTTTATAGTTATTGCTGAAAGGCAAGGTTTATAACAAAATATATCAAGTCCTTCTTGACTATTTATCAGGTCCACAATTACACAATATCATAGGCATATTAGGATAATTCCAAGGAATGAATGGATATTCTATGCTGAAGTATCAACTAAACGTGTGTCCGATTTAAGCGTATTTTTGCCAGTTATGGTGTCGGATATATTCTTTTTTGCTTTCACAACGTTCTCTCGATAGAGGTCTATTCCTAAAAAATTTCGTCCAAGAAGAACAGAAACCATTCCAGTTGTTCCTCTCCCTGCGAAGGGATCTAAAACCCAATCTCCTCTTTGGGTAGAAAACTTGATTATATTCGCTATTAAATCTTCTGGAAATATTGCAAAATGCTCATTGCCATGATGAGCTTTGGTAGAAATTTCCCAAACATTTCCTGGATTTTTACCTGTCGGATTGCATACAGCAAATATAGGATAATGCCTATGATCGCCTATTCGCTTGCGCGTTGCATGACGCTTAAACTTACGATAACAGGTGGGGCAAAATTTCTCTGGATCGTATCCATAAGCGCGAGCTATGTCGACAGTTGTAGGAAGTTCGTTAAACGGTGTATCTGACTGTGAATTATGAATAATTTGTTTGATCTTCTTAATTTTAGCCTTGTCTTGATTTGATGATTCATATTGGATCATATCCCGAGGTGGTAGCTTGTTTCTTCCCTCTCTAGCTTCATTTCCCTGTATTCTGATGCTATTCATATTAGAGAAGCTTTTTTCGTTCTTCGACAAAAACAACACTAGTTCATAGGCCTGTGAAAAGTTAGCTGTTGAGCTAGATGAAATATTATTTTTCTTAAACCAAATTATATCTTCTCTTATTGTATATCGCCTTTGAGTTAATTTGAGAGCAAGTCGATGTGGTATTAGCAATTTTCTATACCTGTGTCGCGTGTCACCTATCACTATCCACAAACTCCCGTCTTCTGTTAAAAGCTCTCTACAAATCGCAAAGATATCGGCTAGCTTCTCAATAAAAATGTCATCAGTTTGTTCTTGCCCTATTTCGCGTGGGTCCATCCCGTAATGTCTGTGTCCGTAATACGGTGGAGAAGTTACGATTAGCCTATACTTTCCTAGTTCATTTGGATTATTCAATAGATTTTTCAATATATCATAACAATTACCATTGAGAACTTGATAATTCACGCTTTTTATTAATCCTCCATTCTCAAACCTGTGTGTCTTCCCTTCTCCTTATTTGATTTAACTAATTTACTTTTACCCGTTAAACTTGTGCAGTGAATAAGACAGCTACATGAAGGATAGCTGTTCTTGGTCGTCGAGAGTAGAATAATCCCGATAATCAACTATAAAAAATTAGCATGAAATATTCGACCTAATTATTTCGTATGCTCTTGCAGCATCCTTATTTCTCATTATTAATACGATTTCATTAGAAGTAAGAAAGGCATCATGCAGTGGAATATTGTTGTTATAGAGGATATTTAATATTTTGGACATTATATTATACGGATTACGTTTAAGATGCTCGTTGTCTTCTATCCTATTAGTGTCAATTAAGTGAGAATCATCATTCTTGTCATTATCACTAGCACGAGAGGTAGATGGTAAAGTAATACTTATGCGAGAAAGACCTTCATTGATTCTATGGCTAAATTTGCTAGAGACAACAGAAATCAATTTTCTTACCTCGGTGATGTCTTCAGCAAATAATCTTAAGTGTTTATTAGTCTGAAACAAACTATACCTTGCTTCCTTCTCAAGAATTTCTTCCAGCATCTCAGAAATCTCGTCATTAAAAAACTTGTCTTCAACGTCGATACCGAACAGACCTATATCAACAATGCTATCGGTTAGGGACATTCTTGCACCATTAAATAAAGTTTCATTTTGTTTGGCAAGGGTTTGCGGAGTACTATTTCTTTGAACTCCGTCTGCCTGTTTTTCACCAATATGATGCACATGTCCATGTTGACTGTCCTGTCTTTCGTTTTCTAGTGAATCAGCTAATCGTTTTATCACCACAATTACTGTACCTAAATTTACAGTAGAGCCTACTAGTCCCTCAACTTCTGATTTGATTCTTTCTGCCAGCGCTGTATAGTTCGCAATCCCAAGTTGGAGTGCACGAAGATAAATTTCATTGGTCGATAGTACGTGTCGTATGGCTTGGGTGATAGTCATAGATCGATTTAGGAATGACATGACTTAATCAAATTATATTGGAATGTCGAAGTATTAAGCTTATCGATTAGTTATATACATTTATATGTGTAATAGGTATTACACTATGTAATGACAAATAACATATCTCCGTGGAAATTTGGTGGATTCGGTTCAATTTTTGAGGAAATGGATCGAGAATTTGCTAGGACAGAAGAGACGATTGGTAGAATGTTTAGAAGTATGCTAGAAAACATCTCGACACTAGATAGTCCATCCTCGTATTATTATGGATATCAGATCACAGTAGGAGCCGATGGCAAGCCTCATATCAAAGAATTTGGCAATGTCAGACCATCAGTCAAGGGTTTAGTGAAGCATAAGGAAAACAGGGAAGCATTAGTGGACTATTCTCTTGATAAGAAGAACAATCAAATAATCATAACAGCAGAGATGCCAGGAGTCAGTAAGGAAGGCATTAAGATTAGTATTACTCCAAAGAATGTATCAATACATGCCGAGAAGGGAGAAAAAAGGTACCACAATGAAATCCCAGTAGACGTTGAATTGGATGATAAATCTGCAAAAGCCTCCTACATCAACGGAATATTAGAACTGAAAGTAAAGACAAAACAGTCGACTGCCACCTCGTCTAAATCAATCGGCACCGATGTGAAAGTAGATTAAAGGATATGTGATCCTCAGGGCCATTTCCTCAATTTTTTAATATCAATTTTCTGGTAATTTGCATCATAACCGAGTATGTTTTTACATAATGGAAATTAAAGCAAGTATTATTTGAACATGTTACTTATTCAGTTGTTCCATGGTTGACTATCTTTATAATGTGATCGTATTCTAACCGATTACTTTTTTTTGAGCTTGTACGTAACAAATTTGACTTCATGTTTTGGAATATTACCATGAGGCGTATGTGATTTCTCTTGTTTGTGGGAAACTGTTAACTGTCCTACTTTTTTATTTTTCTCTAATCGCTCCACCTTGTAGTGACATGAAAAGCAATAATTACACTTTAAACAAATGTGAGGAGTTCGCTTCTCACAGTCAGCACATACTCTATATGAGAGCGGAGGATACTCTGTAAAATATTCATGCATCTATGAGATCGATCATTCCTCTCCTTGCTGCGTAGATAACACATAGAGTAACTAATGGAGACGGAGGGGGAATGGATTCCTCAATCTCATTGTTATTTTTATCTTGGGAATGTCAGTCAAAAAATGACCATGTTTTGTCTCTGGACATCTACAATTTCTATCAAGAATTGTCAATCAATCCAATAGATCAATAATTAGTCTATGTTAATCCTCGATTTTATATTCTAACTAAATTTTTTGCCATGTTATATTGGAAAAGCTAGTGCTAATCTGGTCCACCTGCGATTATCAAAATTGACACGGGATCGGATCAAGTCAATTCTCACAATTGCGGTCATTTACACAAACGATTCTCTGTCATATATCAAATCCTAAGATTAGCCACAAATCTATAATTGCCAGGCCATCTTGTATACCTTAACTGACTACTCGAAACTCTATTCCTTTTTGTTTCAGAAATTCGATTAACCTCTTTGCATGGCTTTCGTTTTCCATCTCGAGGCTCAAATAAACTCCTGCGCTACCAGCCGAAACATTGGAGCTCAATCTATCGTGTTCTACTTCGACAATATTGAGGCTTAGCTCAGCGATGCCATCAACTACGGTCTTTAAAGCCCCAGGTTTGTCTGGCAATTGAATAAAGATCTTTAGCATTCTGCCCATCTGCATAAGACCTTTCGTCACAACCTGTCCAAGCAAGTACATATCAACGTTTCCACCAGATAAGATTGAAACAATATTTCTGTTATAATCATGATGGCCATTTGAGAGTAAGTATGCTAGACTAGCTGCGCCAGCAGGCTCTACCACTAATTTCATCCTCTCCATTAACAAAAACATTGTTCTAACTATAGCAGAATCTTCAACTAATACTATATCATCTAAATATTTTGAGGCTATCTTATACGTAAGCTCACCAGGAGATTTCACAGAAATACCATCTGCGATAGTGAATCCAGCTTCGATTTTCTGTAAAGAACCCTTCATAAGTGATTGTTTCATGGCAGGAAATGCTTTAGATTCTACCCCTATGATCTTTATGTCTGGTCTTCGCGATTTTACTGCAATCGCAATGCCAGCTGCCAGACCACCGCCTCCTATTGGTAGATAGATTTGGTCAATATCATTTAGATCTTCCAATATCTCCAAACCTATTGTTCCCTGTCCAGCTATTACTTGTTCATCATCAAAAGCATGTATAATTGTGCGATCCTTACCTGCAATGTCTTGTGCAGCAACCCACGATTCATCATAGTTCATACCACGTAAGATCACTTCTGCGCCGTACGATCTTGTTGCTGCTATTTTAGCAGGCGAAGCGTTTTTGGGCATCACGATAGTACATGAAACGCCCTTTCTTGATGCAGCATATGCTACTCCCTGTGCATGATTGCCAGCAGATGCAGCTATAACACCCTTTTTTCGCTTTTCATCTGCTAACGTATTTAACTTAACATATGCACCCCTAACTTTAAACGAACCTGTCATTTGCAATGATTCAAGTTTTAAAAAAACATTGGTTCCTATAAGCTTCGAAAAGGTAGCTGATCTCTGTAATGGTGTTTTCCTTACACTGTCATCAAATAGATCTCTGGCTTTAAATATATCATCTATAGTAGGTATTTTAGGTTTAGCAGTCAATTCCCCAATCACCATTATCTGGATCTAATAGGGGATTTCTATCGATTCCATAATTATGTTTTTTGGCCTTATTCTTAAGAAGAAGGTATTAAGATCGATAATTACGTTACTTGGTCTAAGAATAATAATCCTATGTCACGAATTCCAATCGAAATGTGATCTTCTAAATATAGAATTCATTTCTGATTTGCTATCACAATATCTTCTATAATGTGCAATACTTTCCGTTCGTATATTTAGGATATGTCCGTTCTAAAGATTTGGAGATTTTTGCAGTAGCACCTCAATTTAACTGACCAACTCAGACTAGACGTGAATTGTTTTACAGAACTCAACTATATTGATCACGTGAAATTTGAAAGCTGTATTAGAAATTACTACAGTATTTCAGCTATGAGATGGATTTGAATGCGAATCTTTAATGTCTGTTATCAAAATGGATATTGATTCTAGTAGAATGAATACTTCTTTCTATGAATATTTACAAATTGGAATATAGCAAAACAATACTATCTAACATGACCTAACTTAAATTTTAGTACTAATATTGGATCATCATAAATACTTTAAACTTTTACTAATCTTCACAATATGAAATACAGAAGTAGAACTGACATAGTTCATTTGATTTTGGAAGCTGCTAATGGAGGAGCAGCGACAAAATCAAAGATAATGTACAAAGCGTTCTTGTCCTTCGGACAATTAAAGGAATATTTGATGGTGTTAATCGAGAACGATCTGTTGGAGTATGAGGACGGACAAAATACATATAGGACGACTTCTAAAGGAATAAGATTATTACAGATCTTCAACAATATGGAAGAATTGACTCCAATAACCTTGAAGTAAATCTTTTTATATTTGTACAAGGTATGCTGCCCGAAAACTCGGATGCATTTACGTATATGCCTAGCGCATGATGTTAATTTGGAAATAATGAAATCGTAATATTTGGAAATTAATATAGACAACAGACATTGAATCTTTGATCTACTCATTAGTTAGTTTTCTATAATTACTTTAAATCCGTTCTGAGGACTGTGAATATTAAATACTCTTGTAAATCACAGTTATTCATAGTGTGTATGGCTACCCACTTAATAGATAGTGTATCTAAGTTTGATATTACATGGCATAACAAGAATAGAAAACAAGGACTATAAAATACTAATTGATGCCATATTTTAATCTATGAAAGAATCTTCCTAATCTTTCCAAGTTACTCTTCAACATATTACCTGCTTCCTCCCTTCTCGCATCTCTTATTCTTCCATTTTGTCATGGCTCGACTTCCATGGTCCTTGAGGATTTTTTACCTGAAATTATATGATATCTGTTATACCAAAACAAAGCCCCTGCCATGATTATAAAGTCGGTCACGTAGAATAAATCCCAGAACACTAAATGTCTGAAATTTCCATTCACATAATCTATAACATATCCATCATCGGCTATCGCGCTTAACAATAAGGATAACGAAGAAAGAAGCCATGGAACGTAATGACGTATGTCATTTCGCAATGTAATAAGTATCAAAATAGAGGGAACGATCAATATCAAGTCCAAAACTGGATACGCGATAGTTACAATTAGGGCCTGAAAATCTACCCGTTCTTGCGGATTTGTAAAGGATTCTGACAATGAAATTAATAACATGTTGAAAATGACGAATGCAGTTGCTATTATAACGATAAGGATGATAACAATTTTTGTTTGAGTTCTACTAGAAGGATCGTAGGTATATCTTTCGTTTCTCAATGATCGAAGAATAATAGACAAATGTAGCGCTAGGAATATGTAACCCATAAACCATAAGCCATCTGTTGAGGATACAAGCATCTCTTCTTTACCATGAGTATAGTGTGAATATAGTAGTGAGAGATCTGCAGCGAACCAGAAGATCAGTCCTATTGTTACACACATAATTGATTTACCGTGAAGATCACGAACTCCGTATCTATATACTGCAATAATGCCCAAACTGGATGCTACTGTTGCAGATATATTCATCATCCAAAGAGCTGTGTGGGTTCGGTTAAATGGATCCGAAAGTAATATAATGGAATTAGCAATCACTATTAGAATCAAGATAGATATGAAGAGTAGTTTTAGAGATGATTTGTGATAATGCTCCGTTGTTTTTAACTTCTTGGTCAGATAAAATCTAGAAATTATATGAATTCATCTAGCATATAAGTAAATAGGACCAATAGTTACATTAAGTGCTTATTTTCATCACAGCGGCTTCCAATTTCACTTAAATATGACAAACACTTTTCAATCCGAGACGCCATGGAACTGGGTGAAGCATATTTGCAAGATTCAGGAACAACTGCCAATAGAACATCATCAACATCTTCACATCTGTCAAAAGTATCATTTCCAATACTCTCATTCAAACTGCCATTTGCCCTCAAACTAGATCAAGTCGAAGCAGTAGATGCATGGATATCATCCGGCTGCAAAGGATCCATAATATATAGTACTGGGACTGGTAAGACCGAAATAGCCTTTGAATGCGCAAGAAGGGCAGCAGAACTAGCTGCTAGAAAGTTAGTACGATTAAAACACACTAAGGATAACGAGTCATCTAATTACTCTATCGTCACGCCTGATCAATTTAAAGTCCTCTTTTTAGTACCTCGTATTGTTTTAGTAGAGCAAAATGTTAAGAGGCTTATCAGATATGGTATAGCCAAAGAGTATATAGGAACATATTTTGGAGAACGGAAACAGAACCGCCATATCACTATTGGTACATATCAGAGCATAATAAATAACCGTGATCTCATTTATGACTTTGATTTGATAATATTTGACGAGGTTCATTTAGTAAGTGATACAACTAAGATGTTAAGGAATATATTTGATACAGTAAGTTCTGGACTAAGTCGGCACAATAATCCTAAACCCTCGGCTTTGTTAGGCTTAACGGCGACAATAGATGAAGCAGATCCTAAATATAATACCATCTTATCACTGATGCCAATTGTAAAAAAATATATGATAAAGGAAGCGGTGACGGATAAACGATTGGCAAGGCCGGTCGTCATCCCAGTCAAAGTAGAGCTCACTCCAGACGAAAGGAAGATCTATGACATGTGCTCCATCGAAATCAGAAAGGTTTCACAATCTCTTAAATCCTCCAATCCCAATGTTATAGCTTCAATACTCAGACAAAGAGGATTCAGATCTAGACTGGCAAGAACATGGTTCGCCGAGGTTAGAAAGAGAAAAGGCTTGATTAATTGTGCTGAAAACAAACTATTAGCTGCAGCTGATATAATCTCAAGACACCCCTATGAAAGGATTATGGTATTTAGTGAAACTATAGAGTCAATTCAGAAGTTAAGAGAAATATTATTAAAAAATAAGGGAATAAACTCTATGATAATTGATAGCAGTCTAAAGATAAATGAAAGAGAAAAAATTTTATCGGTTTGGGGTAAGGATTTTTTTCCCTTGCTCTCAGTTCATACACTAGAAGTGGGTTACAATGTGCCGGAGGTTAGCATAGCGATAATATTAGCAACTACATCAAACATAAATCAAGTAGTACAAAGAATAGGTAGGGTGGTAAGAAAGACCGAACAGAAAGAAACTGCACTAATCTATACCATTTATCTTTCACATACACAAGATTACAGCACGCTAAAGATGATAAAACAAGCAACAAAGATAGATAGAGACTATGATACGAGGATAAAAAAACAGGAAACTAAGGATAATAGTATAAAATATAATCACGGTTTAGATAAATATTTCTCCTAGTCCGTCAAAACTATACCTGTAACACTTCTTATACCTGGCTTGTCTGGATATACTATACTTGGAATATATGTAGCAGTAGTGATAACTAATCTGCTGATCACAACCTGAAACTATCATTTAGTTCCCAGGAACTTATTGTACATAGTGGCTTCGCATTGTTGTTTGGCAAATTGATCTGCAACTATTGAAGAATTAAGACAAATCTGCTTCATTGATAGTTGTCTAGAATTAGAGGCTAACGATACGTTTGGAAAATTGGTAACATTGTTAGAGGCAAATTTACTCAAATGGGTTTGATTGGTGTTATTTGGAGCCCTGACACTATCACTTTGATTAAAAAAAGAATTCGCAAGATTTTCTACAAACGAATCGGAGTATGCTGTTTGTTGTATGTATGAAAGGATACCGTATGCCAACACTGAGATTGTTATCATCGTTATAACCAGAATATTCAAAGTATGGTAAATAGTGTAGTTATTACTTATCTATATCTATTACCGGAATTATTTATATCACTTTGAGACAAGCTCAAGAAGTCAGAGAAAAATAACAACAGTTGGTGACCGTGCTACTAGATAAGGATCAGGTTTCTTGCGAGATCTATCAGCACAATTGCAAAAGAGACGGTTTTTTGTTTGGAACGATTTGATTTCTTAGATATTGAC
>JBQCDO010000250.1:0-3831 GCA_051961195.1 Nitrososphaeraceae archaeon
AATCATTATGCTGGCTTTGGGCCTGGAACTGTCAACACCTTTAGAAAAATGTTGGATTTGTCAGAAGTGCCTTGGAATGATGTTGAGATTCCCATCACAGGAGAAGATTCATCTAGTAACACAAAACAAACTAGTCTACCAGATTTTTGAAATGAGTCGGGATCATGTGACTGGCCTGGGTCTGGTAACTCATCCAAGAGGTGTTGTTATAATTCGATTTATTCAGATACGAATCTTCTATGCTACTAATCTAACTCAGCTGATAATCTTTTAATTAAATATTCTATTGTAACTGGCTTTTCGATAAACATCCAAAACCTACATTACGGTATACTTCTCTTAGAGCCTGAATATTTACTGCAAATGCAGACATAAAACATACTCTAATGTTAACATCTAAGTCTAATATCTTTTCATATAACTGGAAGCCATCCATGTTTGGCATATAAATATCAGTTAGAAGAAGATCATAAAATTGTGGCTTGAATTCTTTCACTACTAACAGAGGATCGTTATATGTGTATACCTCAAATCTTTTCTACTTGCCACCATCACCAAAATAATAACCATCTATACCAGCTTTGAATGTTAATTTTACATCAGGATCATCATCTACAAGAAGGATCCTTTTGATAAATGGTGGTTTTGGAGTTACCTTTGTTTCTGTTTTCTAAGATGGTATGTAAATCTGATCCCTGATTTTGTAAGTCAGTTTTTCTGTTCTTTTGCCCTCTAAGATAATCTACCAAATATACTGGATATATCGTGAAGTCCCACACAGATTACTCAAACTCGCTTAGCTTTATTTCGGATCTCTGCTTCCTTTCTACTATTACTATGACAGCCGCGATTGCAACATAGACAATTTGGAATATCTCTGTTGGTATATCATATAGTGGTATATTAATTCCACCCGTGGTAATTGGGTTAGGACCTTTGGTTGCAGCATATAGTGCGATTAATGCTATTGTTCCACATATTCCTATACAATACCATTTTCTTCCCCATCTTTTTTGTCATTGGTATCGACCAAAAAAGTTGTGCCATTCCAGCTACTAAAAAGAAGAATCCCAATTTAGCTATACTAAAGGTTGCAGTCAATAGACCGGGTCCTACTAATGAACCTATTACTCCGTCCAGTCCTCCTAATACGTGGGATGCAACTACTAAATGCAATATTCCGGCCATTGCGATCATAGCTCCAGCCAAATAGTAAAGATAGATCTTTTTATTCCTAATTCCTTTTCTTTCAATCGTCTGTTGCGATCTTTGCTTTTGTATTCTAAGAATCCTAGTAGCAGATGCAAATACTGGAACTATAGTTGTCGCTGCTGTCATTATTGTCGAATGTGTCTTTTTTCTTGTTGTTCCTAACATTATTTTTTTGTTATTCAATTTTTCTCAATAGAACTACTTTACGTTCTTATTATTATAAACATGAGGACAGATTTCAACTTTGGATTCCGCATCTGGATTCCAAAAATGGAATTGAACCACCTATTTTAATATCAGGATCTCATAATAATCAGTGTCTTAGAAATTGGAGTGGGATAGAAATTGACATTAATCCAAACCCAAATCTCGATTCTCCAGGCTATTGTATATTTTGTTGCTGCCGCAGTTCCAATCTATCTCTTCTTCATATTAAAAAGACATGACAATAGCTATAATAATCATCACTTCCGAAATCTACTAATAGTTCTTGCAGGATTTGTATTAGTTCAGGGTATATACCACTTTGTAGGTGCGGTTGGTTTTAACATGTTGGCTAAAGGAATATTGGAACCAATATCTTTTGTCATATTACTTTTATTTGGTATCATCTATTTTGTTACTAATGGATCCATAGTAAAAAAGAGGGATGTTAAAGCACAGTGATACAGATTCAAAGTGAAATCATCTTTTTGTCTTCAAGCGTGTTAACAATAATTATGCTACTCATGACACTGGCTATATTCGGATTGATTACAACAAGATATAGAAATATAAGAAGATTTGAATTTCAAATATTCATATTCATTTTGCTCTATATTATAGGTGAGATATTTGAAGTTTACAAATTTTCAATCCTTTCAACATCACTACCCTACATTGGACCACAACTTCACATAACTGCAGCGCTATTCTTAGCCATAATGTTATGGTTTAGACTATATTCAAGTAGAAGGAATGAATATAAGATGATCGATAAGTTCGAGTCTGTTGAACAGGATGATTTAGAAGGTACTAACTGAAATATGTAAAAAAGCAAATTCCTACGTTTGATTCATAAGACTAGTCTAATGAGAAGAATCTCCCAACCCACTTTCTTGCAATATCATAGTTTTGCTCAGCTTCTACAATCATCTCATTATTTTCGTATTTTACACTAATGGTCTTCAATGTAGAGTGGTATAAACTAAATTTCTTTCCAGCATCTGTGATTACGATTTTATCGACTATAAGTAGACCTTCATTAAGGAGCCATTTTATTTTCCTGAAAGCAGTTGTATGTGGAATATCATTATTTTCTCGTGTTATATCAATAAAGGATTTTGAATGATTCATAACACAATTCATAATTTTTATCATCTCTTCATCAGCCAAAGCAGCAACGAGTGCTCTCTTTACTCTTTGACTTTTGATGATCATTAGTATATCCAAAGAATAATTAACTACAAATACTTGTGTTTTATCTCCAAATAGAGCCATCTATGGTCTATTCGCCGGTAACTTGTCCCAATAATCTTTTTGATAATCTCTAGTTTCGTCATCTATACCACTTTATGTTCAAGACAAGAATGGATAGATTGACACTGTCTTATCATGTAATAATCTTTAACTTTATCTACATATCATCTTCTAAACTTTTGATTGTTGCCGCTTTCCTATAATCGAAGAATTTCTCAAGTCGCTTACATACATAACCATCCGTATGTAATTACCAATTTCGAGCTTTCTAGCTCAGTTTCAAACATCATTTTAAGTATTCTTTGAGTAGTATTATTTGTAATCCTAATATTCGTCGTAATGTCATTGTTGTTGTATTCATACCAGTATACTAAGCACATGAATGAAGAACAAATTACCGAGAATTATGTTGAATTATATTGGAATCGCTGCAAAAATAAGAGATGGGAGTGCTCAATATGTTCAGGTTGGACTGTTGTCATCGACTATGCTGGTTTAGGAAGTACTAATATCTCGCCAACCATGCTCGGAGGATGTACGTGGCAGCTGTACTTTATTGTTCCAGGTTTGTCCGCAGTAAACGATACTGTGTGGATGTGTCCCCTATCAAGTGGAAAGGTTCCAACACCTTCGACAGTTATCACATGATGTGGACCTTGTACTCCTAAGAAATGAAGAGTGACCGTGTCGCCTTGATTAACTACTATTTGATCTGGAGCAAATGTAAATGCTCTCATATCCCAAGCTCCTACTTTGTTGGGCGGCCTTAACACAAGCCCTGGTCCAGCAGGAAGCTTAGCATTTGGAAAGGTCTCAGCTGGATGTGGTGGAGTATTTTGAGTGCAATTATCACATGCTAGACCCTTATGTATGGTTGTTGTCCCATCAAGGTGTACTGTACTTATCCAGAAAGTCTTGTTAGTTGATTGGCTTGGTGTGACTCTTACAACCGTATTTGTTGTGGGTGTTGTTGTGTTTCTGTTGGTAGTTTGTGCTAATGCGGTATGCCATGTTTGACTTTGTATTCCAAGAATCATGGCAACAGATATGATAACTATCACAGTAGTTGCCGCCGCAATTATAATTGAAGGTTTAGTTGGGTTTTTGTTTTCATCCAATTTTTTGTACGATCAGTACTAGTTCCTAATTGTTATAAGTATT
>JBQCDO010000251.1:0-6112 GCA_051961195.1 Nitrososphaeraceae archaeon
TAGTGATTAGTTATTCTGCATTTACTGGTACTGCTTTTATTTTTAGGTCTTCTTTAGCAAGGTTTTGAGAAGATACAAAAGTATTAATCATAGTTTTTAGTTTGTGAATCCCGTACCCAGTCTTAGATGATATAGCTATTGGATTTGGTATCATCAAATCGTTCGCTATATTCTTAACTGGTTCTGTTGAGATTGTAGCACCATCAAATTTAGTTAACACTACAAGAACTCTAGATCTGTCTACTTTTAGATCATCTAAAACGTCCCAACAACATTGATATTTTATTTTAACATCTTCGATCTTCTCTGAAACATCTATTAAAAGCAAAATCAAATCAGCTCCAAGCGACTCTTCTAGTGTTGATTTAAATGCCTCTATCATATAATGAGGAAGTCTGCTAATGAAACCTACTGTGTCTATGAGTAAGGATTCTCCACTTAGATTGTTATTATTATTAGTTCTGAACGATCTTGTAGTTGTGGAAAGCGTTGTAAATAAGCTATTTGATGTTTCCTTATATTCTGATGTAAGCAAATTAAATAATGTTGTTTTTCCAGAGCTAGTGTAACCTACTAACGAGACAATAGGCATTTTAGTTCTTGATCTATTTTGGTGATAAAGTTCACGCTTTTGATGTACTTCATCAAGCTTCTTTTTGATAATAGAAATGCGTCTTTTTAGATCTCTGAATTTAACATCAACTGTGTATTCTCCCATACCACCCTTCCCAGGTCTTTCAGTACTCCCTGAAGTTAGTTTTGCATTTTCCCTTACACGTGGCATTTCATATCTGATCTCAGCTAGTTCAATCTGTAATTTTGCTTCTTTTGTAGTGGCTCTTGAATGAAATATGTTAAGTATTAGTCTCTCTCTATCTATCACCTGTACTCCTGTTAGCCTCTCTAGGTTGTGAATTTGTTTCGAGGTTAAATGTTCATCAACAACTATCTGATCGGCTCTGGTTTCTTTTACAAATGCTTTGATTTCTTCAGCTTTACCAGAACCAAGGCCATATCGAGAATTATTCAGATACTTTTGAGTAACAACTTTTAGAATTTGATAACCTGCAACTGTAATAGACGAAGATGACTCTACCAGACTTTTTGCTTCTTCGAGACTAAAAGTATCAGGATGTGTTACAAGTATAACTTTGGTAAAATTCAGATTGCGCTCAAGACCAGTCCATATAATCTATCGTATCGTATTCATTTGTGTGTTTTCTTGAGCACGTATGTGAAGGATTTGCATTCGTAGAAGTTGACTTAAAATCATCAGTACTTCGTTCAGGAACGTATAACCCCGGAAACACTTCACCACAAGTTTTGCATTTTAACATAAGCATTGGCATTTATTTATCTATAATCCAATAAGTATGTAATACTTATCTGTATATAGACGTACTGCTTATCATGAACCGTGCTTGAACTTCATAGTATTATCACGGTTATGGATAATTGGATGTTCTTAAGTGGTCATCAGGACAAGCAGTGACTGAGGATAATTTTTTGTCTACTCTAATGAATAATGTGGTCTCTATCAAACCTTCTAATTTTTACTTCGAATAATAATATAGCTCCATGTTTTGCTACCTTGCAGAATTTCATAAGGATGTACTGTATTCTGACCTCTAAAGAAACAGAGATGTTATTTTTGTCTAGAATAGTATTATATTAATAAGTACATCAGATATCTTCCTCTTATAAATAAACGGAGTATTCTTCTCTGATTTGTTCCAATCATAATGTATTCCTCTTTGTTAGGACTCGTATCTTGAGAGAATATCACGAATGCTTTCGATTTTGCTCAAGCATATATTCAGGCGCTTTTGTCTCTTCCTGGGACAGAATTGTTCTATTAAGAATAAGTTGAAGGATTAGTCATATTTTATCAGCTAATCAATCAAGTAGCGGTTCTAGGATATCATATTGATGCTGCGGTATTTATTCTCACTTCTGAAACTTTTACAGAATTGTTATTATCACTGTCATTATTGCCTTGCCCAGATCTACCATAGAATGAAACCTTGATATATTTAGCATCTACTTGTGGGACAATGCCATAATTTTCAAATCCGTTATTAGAACCCGAACTAGTTCCTTTAAGAATATCAGTAAATGTTTTACCATCCTTTGAAATTGAAATCATAAAGTTATTCTCATGTCTATCGCCTTTATCCCATGCAACGTCTATGCTACACAGTTTCTTTATACTATGTAGATTAAGTTGAAGATACGTTCCAAAGGCTGTTGCGCTCCATTTTGTTTCTAGGTTATTATCTATAGTATTGGTAGGTATGTTTTTATTATTATCATCATTTATTGTAGGCGCACTAACAGTAACAGATTCAATAGACGCTGCTTCGCAATTACTGTTGTCGCCATAATATGTCGTAATAGGATTGCTGAATGTCGTTTGTCCTTCGACTGAAGATAAATTGGTTGTTGTTAGCAATTGGTTATCTAGCATCTTATTAATATCATTTCCATCATTATCATTTTTATGTTGAGACGAAATACCAGTACTGCAATGCTTCCCCAAACACAATCCTCCAAGACACGGATTAGATGTAAGACATGCTAGGTCTAACCTTTTCTTATTATTATTATCATTATTATTAGCATTTACTTCATGACTTTGATTTATTATAATGAATAATGTAAGGATTAATAATACTACTAGTTGAAACAGATGGACTTCTAAATTGGTTGGCTTATTTTTCATCAACTGCATTAAGATATTTGGGATCAGAATATTTTTATCTGCTTTTATAGATTATTTAAGCAAATTGAATTTGTTGCTGCTATAAGTAAATATAATATATAATTTTTTAGTTTTTATTTTTCGACAATTCTTTTACTGATTTTGTTTTCTATATCTAAAACATAACCGAAGTTGATTACTATATATGTTATGAATATGAAGTAGATTATCACAAAGTAAATATTTAACATTAATAATTTTCGCAGAAGATAATTCCAGCATGTTATTTGGATATGATAATACTAATATTAGACTTTTGATATGGTTTGAATATGAAATTACTAGATTTGTAAGTATAATGAAATTCTATGATAATTAAATTATAGTATAAATCTATATGTTATCTTTAATATTATTGCATATTAATAGACACTTTTCAGATCACAGATTATAATGCTATTAATATATAACAACTTACGAGATTATAGATATATAAATTTCTGAATAATAATTTTGTTGCATTAACGATCTGACGTTGCAATAGTCTTTATTAAAATATGTAACTATCTTGTATTTATTAACGAAACTGTAAGTTAGATAAAGCATCAGATGGTATTAACTTGGAGTAAGTATTACGATCATTTCCCGATCCTTTTTCTATAAAGATACAAATTACATTAAGACTTTTGTATATCGTGATTAATTTTGTATGAAGACTAAGTAATTTATTTAGCTAATTGAGTCATATAAATATCATCATTAAATATCACATGCTAAATTTATAATTTTTCAGAAATATTAATATTATTATGTGAAAGCAAAAATGGCAAAGTTATCTTCGATAACTTTCGTATCGCAATATGTCAATATTATGGCGTAGTTGGTGCCCGATTAGGCGGCTTAGGAGGTATTGGAGAAGGATTTGGTGAAGGATACGGAATAGATGGAGTTAGAGATAATGCTGGACGTCCGGCAAGCACAATATTCACCTGTAAATGTTTGCCTTCTCTATATACAGTTAATGTAATATTATTACCCGGAGATTTATTCTGTTCAAGATATGATACTAGATCATCAAATCGTGTAATGTTTTTCCCATCGACGGATGTTATTATATCTCCACCATGTTTTTGACCATACTGATCTGTAGTAGACCCTTTAATACCAGATTTATCAGCAGAGCCATTCTTTATTATGTTGTCGACTACTACTCCTTTGAGATCAGACGGTAAATTTTTGAATCTTTGAGCCAAATCAGACGTAATCGACGTACCTGTAAGTCCAAGATAAGGGTGAGTATAAGTTCCCTTTTCAATCAAGACTGGAATTATTTTTTTTACTGTGTTGGATGAAATTGCAAATCCGATTCCAGAAAATCCACCAGTAGATGAAAGAATACCAGTATTTAATCCAATGACATGACCCTTCATATTTAGTAAAGGACCACCAGAATTACCGGGATTTATAGCCGCGTCTGTTTGAATTATATCTGATATGGAATATCCATAACTAGGATCTGGAAATAAACGACCTATCTGACTTACAATACCTGTTGTCATAGTATTATCCAGACCATATGGATTACCAATAGCTATCACTTGATCACCAACTTCAAGTTCTGATGAATTACCTAATACAATTGGTTTAAAGAGAAAGTGTGATGACTTTTGAGTGCTGTTACTGTCTGGAATTATCTTTAGCACTGCCAGATCACTAAAAGGATCTCGACCTGTTACATTGGCACTATATCTATTACCATCAATAGATGTCACATCAACTACTTTTGAATTTCCTACAACGTGATTATTTGTAACTATATGTCCCTGTCTATCATAAACAAAACCCGAGCCCAACGCTGTTTGGTTTTCTCCTCCCGGTTGTTGTGAAGAATTTGGATTGGATATTGGTATCTTACTGGTAACTTGAACTACAGATCCTTCGACTTTTTTGAAAATATCTTTGATATTAGAAGTGAAATTAGTATTAGAGATATTAGTAGTATTAATTTGAAGATTAGACTGATTTGATATTGGGGATGCAGTGGCGATCTGAAATGAAGAAGAGTGTGACAATAGTATTGACAATGTTATACTTACTAGTAAGAAAATCATGCCCAAAAACAACTGAAATTTATTTGACTCTTGTTTGGATACACTCATTAATAAGTCTGAATATTTGAAACAATATATACATTATTATTTTAAAATGTACTATTGATATGCTTCGCTGCTATTTTGATCTCTGCACATTTATTATGTAAATAGAAAGGTCATTAATTGGATATTTATGGAATTGCACAATATACATACTATTCTTCGATAAACATTATATCTCAGTTACAATAATATATATTTTATAGCGCATCATCATTAGTAGTCAGACCTAGTATTATTGTTATTATTGTTATATGAATTGACTAGTTCAGTTGCCATTGATCTTATACTGGTAGTCTGTATAGGCAAGCACTCGACTAGTATCTAGTTTCGAATGTTGGTCCGATAGATAACTATCCAGTGAAATATCGTATCGTACAATCCTTCATCTCCTCAGATTTCTACTCGCTGTCTTTATCTATCGCTAAGCCGTCAAAATAAAATGTGCTCTCTGTATCTCGGACTAGAATTTCCAATATGATGTTCAATCCTCTCTAGTCTGTGTGGACATTTTCTTCGAACCTTGTGAAAGATATAGATAGACTATTTTGAAGTTGTAGTCATATCTACTACTCATTCTTGTTGGCGATGAATATGATATTGCCAATCGACTTTTTATTGTATAACTAATTTGACAAGACAGATAGATAATTAGTTGATCATGTTCATACATCATGGGAAGGCAATTCTTCTATCGAGTGTAGAGATCTAGATTATCGCACTCCAATGCAGTATAGAAATAACATATTCGTGAGTTAATATAGTGCATGTTAATTATAGCGCGTCTGAAATCACCTTGAATAAGATCAGATTAGGCCTGTCGCTTAACTTTAGACGACTTAGTGGTGTAAACACGAAATTGTTTTAATTATCTGTAATGCCTATTTGGTAAACTATACTGTCTCTATAAATTATTCGTGCCTGTGTCGTAACATACATAATTATGTATACAGTATTTAAGGTCGCGAAGGAGTCTAGAACAATTTAGCAGAATATATGCCTGAACCTTCTATCATTGTAGATACGTTTTGTATAGAGTATATAACATTATCCTGCAAAAAAAACTGCTGCATTAGGACTTATTTTCAGAAAAGGAGTTCAAATCGTTGAGAAAGTTATATAAAGACTCCTTCAGACTGACCTCATTTTAATACCCATATAGGATCTGTCTTTTTCATAACTGAAAGCCAGCCCATATCCGGTGGTTGAAAATTCATTTGCCAAAGAATTGCGATTATTTCTCCTCTATGATGCAGTT
>JBQCDO010000252.1:0-2402 GCA_051961195.1 Nitrososphaeraceae archaeon
CATAGAAAGAATTAGAAATTAAAATATAGTTTCGATGTGTTGATTTTGATCTTCGATGGCATAAATGAAGCCTAAGCTGGTCCTGATTGAAGTAATTTGTTTATAAGTTATCTGTTCTATTTCACTCCCCTTTAGCATATTGGAACAATGAAAACTGCTTAAAATAAGTAAATACAATAATTAGAGCTTTATTCCATAATCATTAAAGATAAGCGTCTCTTTAGGTCTACTAGGATGTTCTGTTATCCTTAGAGACAGGTCACTTTCGCTAATCATTTCCACAAAGAATGTAACAATGCTTTTCCTTCCCAGAAGTCTATTACTGGCAGGTATCTGGATCCAGTTTACATGTTTCTTATAACGAAGCATACTAGTCGCTAAGATTGGAACATGTGATTCCGAACCAAGCTTAACAAGCAACATGAGAAATACTGATAGCAAATTATTAACACTACTAAGCCCATGTCCAGTCTCGATACTGATTTTATCGTAATAGAGGTTAAAAAAGGAATTTAAAGAATCAACAATGACAAGAGCGGATTCTGACATCGAGTCTAAAACGTGACTCAGTATCGATTCGAAACTGCCTATTACTGGCATATAGATGCGAAGGTTTTTGTGAATATCTTCCATGCTCTGAGTAGCTAATATATCTTTGTTTTCGACTGGAACAAAGATCAACTCTCTTAGTATCAATCCGCCTTTGACAAAAGCACTGAAAGTACTATCCAAATCTATGTAAACCACTCTTTGTACTGGGTCAGGAGTTTGAATATGGTCTCGGGTCTGCATATTTAGGCAACAATTACTAACAAGTGTTGAAGTGCAACAAAGTTTTGCATAAGGGTCACTAAAAATAAGAGCATTCAATCACTTCGGACTTAGAATTTCGAAGACATTACCCATGAATTACATTATTACTATAAGCACGGTATTTAATGTAATATAATTAATGTAACATAATTAATGCAACATAAAATAATATTCTGACTAATAATCAAACCGGGCTATCAACTACAATGCATTTAGTGACTTATGACCTGTGGATATTCTTTATTGACAAAGTTCTGGATCTCATTCCTAATACTATATTATATCAGCGAGAAGAATGAGTCAAAGTCCATGAATGATCCATGGGTCAAAGAATGAAGAGCTCAAAACATCGGTATCGTTGTTCTTGATCTAAAATTATGGTGTACTCGATCCTAAAATTATCACAAGCCTGAACAGTGACAGATCGCATGCTATTAGATATTACGAATTAGGAAATGAGATAAGGACTCCGATATAATGACAGGTTTATGACCGGTAAACGAGAATGAATAAAAGCAAAATAGTTAATTTCCCAACTAAATTACATACGAGTCAGGAATAACAGCGAAAGACACATGAGTAGGCCACAGCGTTTCCGAGCTGATACCAAATATCATACAGTTCTCGTACTAACATAGCTCCACAATCGACATATTAAAGCCAAAAAAAGAGAATGGGTATTATTAATAATACCGAAGCAAAACACGATAGACCGAAAATTTTTCTCCACCTAGGCTATAAGAAGGTCAGAAGTAGTGTGGATAGAAAGATTCATTGTTTGGATGGCTCAAGAACTTTAGACGAATGCAGACACGATATGAGAGATTAGCACCAGCCCATAAATCTATGATTTATTCAATGTGGCTGTATAATGGTACTAATGAGACTTTTCAGATTAATTCATAATTGTCTTGTGAGAGTATTATGTACGGTAGATTTGATTGAAGTTGAATGTAGCGAAATTGACAGACTATCTTGATATTAAGAGCCGCTTAATTAGTGCTAGAAGTCAAGTTTCTGCCTTTTGCCTTTGTCCCCTTGGCCTTCAATGACGATCATTGTCAAGGTTGACCTTACTTTGTCGATTCTTCTTACATGCCATGTAATAGTTTCTCGCAGCTTGTCCATAGTGTCGGATTTGATCTTCAGGATTATATCATAAACTCCATACACACCGCTCACTTCAATAACCTCAGTTAATTTTTTCAATTCCCTTAATATCTCCTCCTCAGAGCCAAGGTCGCAGTTAATTAAGACATATGCTGTTGGCATCCATTATAGTAATTTCACAGCAGTTATTAAACTCTTTTCAAACTTCCTAAACGCAATTTGTGATTCGAAGATAACTATGCTATTTTGTTGAATTTTGGATATCTATTAGACAGAATTCTAGCACTACGAATATGTCGTATAGATATGAAAGAACTTGCGGTAAAATTAATAATCATACCAACTGTATTGAATGTTGTGCAGGTCATCGATATTACACTTGAAATATCATCAAGGAGCAGGGTTTTCCCTGGATATCCTCAGCCCACGTTTATCAAATGGTCAAAATTTGATGTGCACGGGTATGACTCTGAGGTAGT
>JBQCDO010000253.1:0-3799 GCA_051961195.1 Nitrososphaeraceae archaeon
TTTCAAATACCTTCTTTGATGTACCTTTTGGAATAGTACTTTCTATTGAAACCAGTGCTCCATTCTTTGCTTCTTTTGATATCTTTTCAACTATAGATAATAGACCATCTATTTGTGGAGAAAACATATCGTTAGGCCTATGAGTAGATACACACACAATATAAACATCAAATTCATTAAAGTTAATAGCCTTCTTCACTGAAGCTATCTTCTCTGCACGCTCTATAGCATGATGGCTTATATCATAACCAAAAGTATCAAACCCTTTTTCACTGATATATTTTGCTACTGGTAGGCCTAACTGTCCTAAACCGATAATCAAAACTTTATTGAACTGGGTTTGACCCATAGATTTGATGCTTAAATGAGCTTCAGTTGATTTGGTAGTATTATCAGAACATATCATTGATGATGAAGTGTTTAAACACAATTGCTCTTGACTGCTGTCATTTGTCGAAGATACTTTCATTGTTATCAAAAAAGTAAATAGTGATAGAGAATATATAAACGTATACATATTTACGGAATAACATCCATATGCTAGAATATGTATAAGTATATCCGTATATACCTGTCTAGGTCTATACTCTGTGATACTTATCTGTTAATAAATACAGAAGTGGAGACATCTATCCGTCAATACATACATAAATATATGTGTATATATAATAAAATGCTGAACATGGATAAGGATGAGACGGTAGAAGAAGATGAAACTAAAACTACGATGAAGATCCCTACCGTTCTACTTGATGAATTCAAACATCTGGCTATAGATGAAAAAACTACTGTGACCGCTCTTATCGTAGAATCTATGAAGCAGTATCTTAAATACATTAAGAAGAAATGAACATGCTGCCTAACATAATTTTGTGTAACTAAAGTGTTTAAACAGGTAGATGATCGATTTTATGAGTTTATGTTAATAAGCAAGGGACTTAAAGAAGGTTCCTGTGTTGTAAATGTGGGTAAACAATGAGTCTTGGATTATCCTTTGGATAGGAGTAGCTAATGATAGTTCCGAGATTATGGAGACATGGGTTGACGCTTACTTGGAATAGTCTGTGCATTGTATGCTATCTGTGATTATTAAGTGTGAGATTAATACTTTGATACTATACGCTACCACTAAATCTTGATTTTGATACTGTCTTCTTCTACTCTGGTTTCATAAACTATCTGATCAAGCGTTTTGATATGTGACATAAGTTGACCTACGTTTTCGAAAAACTTTTGCCAAGTTTGTGGTAATGGTTCCATATTCTGGGACGGAGTTAGGATAGGCTCAGAGAGCTTCTTTCCAGTAGTAACGTCAAACCTTGCACCGTGGAAAGGACATGTTACAGTATTTCCTTTTAAATTACCCATTGAAAGCAGGGCATTCATATGACCACAGCGATCACTCATAGCATAAAATTTACCATCTAAGTTGGCAAGTAATACTTCCTTTCCCTCGACTTCTACATGTTTCATCTTTCCAGCAGAAATTTCATGTACTTTGGCGACTTCAACAAACTCATTTCGAGCCATATATAATAGCAATATGTGATTTAGGGGAATATATATTTTAGAATAAATATTAACTAATGTAGTTTATATTTCGAATTAAGCACAAAGGCTTTATAATTATATCGGAAGTCCTTTATATTGACGATATGAAACACAGTAATTTAAAAGCATTCCTCTAAAATGAGATACCTATCATTAGACGCGCCAAACTCTTTATCCATCATCTCCCTGTCATCACTGTCCTTTATCCAAAGTCTGCCAGCAGACAAACATGCCTCACATGACATACGCTTAGAATTAGAGTTAATAACATCTAGACTACCATAGCTACTACATCCAGAATTAGAACCTAACGTAAAGAGCAAGGACACATTTCTTGAACTGAGGACGAAAATGATATCTCCCGAATTCGGCTGCCTTGGAAGACGATTTATCCGGAAAAACGATGTATGTGGAGATGTTTCTTGGCTTTCCTGATCACTGCACTAGAGGCAAAAAATCCTGGCAAAGAGGCTCCATCTGGGCCTCTTCGTCGAAAACAGGGTTTAACAAAATATAATTCACACCTGCGTCTCTAAGGCGGACAATTTGCTCTGCAATCTGCTGTGGCGATCCCCATACCGCAACTTGATCTGCCATTTCTGGCTTATGATAAAAGGCACCGAACCACTCACGCAGGCGGAATAGATTGTCTCCTAAGGCCAAATACAACCGCTTTGCTTTTGGAAATTCGGCGGGCAGCTGTTTGATGTCTTCCAAAAAAGCATCCATCGGTGTCGAGCCCGCGCCGATGTAGCCGTCTCCCAGCTCCGCTGCACGACGCAGCGCGGCCTCGGCATGTCCGCCCTACCAGAGTGTGGGATGCGGTCTTTGGACTGGTTTCGGCTGCATAGACATATTCTCAAGATGTTAGAAACGACCATCGAGTGTTACTTTGTCTTCCTTCCACAGCCGCTTCATGATCTCCAGATTTTCGCGGAAGCGAGTGACGCGGCCCTCTCGCGACAGTGCGTAAGCGGGATAGTGCTGAGTACTTGCGCCAAGTCCGACACCAACAACTAGCCGCCCATTCGAAAGCACGTCAAGCGATGACAAGGCTTTCGCTAGGTCAATGGGGTTCTTCCTGTCTAAATCCTACATCTGATTCCAATATTAATGGTAACATGATAAGTAACGGTAATTGCGGAGGCACAGTTTTACAGCAAGGACAATCCGGACAAGCATCAACACCCACAACTGTCCAAAATGCCAATCCTAGCATAGAAGTCCAACGGTCGACTGCAACAGCGCAACTATCATTAACATCATCCAGAGGAAACTGTACAGCATGCTTTGACCCCCTTAACCCGCTCAGATAGCGGAGTTCGAGGGCATACTTCAGCACCGCTCAATTACAGTCTTTGGTAGAAATATAACTACAATTGAACAGTTGTGTACGCTGCTGGAAAATATACACGGTCAAGGAAGAGATCCAATAGAAGCTATCAAAGCAGCAGCTGATCTGTTAGGGAATGTTCAAGGAGTTAGTTCAACCACCATTCCAATATAACGACTTGCCTGTTAAGAGCAGTTCAATGATATAAGATAACATAACTGCAGTACAAACCCCAACTAGGATGTGTTTGAAGCGTTCAAAAAGTGAGGAGTTTGTATACTAGTTTTGCATGATTCATTTTCTAAAACATCTACCTGTTTTGTCGAAATTGTGTATCACGGTAATAGTACGGCTTGGACATGGACCAGTAAAGACACATTGATTATCCGCGTTGCGACTTTCTCCTGCAATACAGGAAGTACTGCTCTTACTGTTAGTAATAACTGTAGTTGAAACTGGAACTATACCGCCAGAGATGGAGCCACCGCTACTCTTGCCCTTGTCGTCTACGGCAGCCGCAGGCGATAAGGTATAAGTAAGACTAAGCGACGTAAAGACTAGCAGTAGGCCAGCAGCTATGGCAAATATCAAGGCAGAGCTAGGACTTTTCAATAGGATACCCCTCCTTACATTATAATTAGGACTACTACCTTATAATATTTCTAACTTGAGATTTCCTTACCAAGATTCATCAAGCATACCTTTGCCTTTCTCTGAATAGCCTTTGTAACTCTACAGTAATTCGCTCATGTCTATTAACTTCATTAAGTTATAATGTATCTGTATATACCTTCCATTTCTTTGGGTTATCGGACTAATTCTATGGATTCTATATGCTGAGGACTATAGGTAGGGGGACACAAGGCCTGCCATCATTTGGTAGTAAATTCTGGCTATTAACTATCCTAATGAATT
>JBQCDO010000254.1:0-2864 GCA_051961195.1 Nitrososphaeraceae archaeon
TGGTATTCGTATTGCACATCGCATTCTGAACAGAAAAACTTTCGATCAAATTAATATTCGCCGCAATGTTATAAATTTTAGTCAGGACATTGAATATATTAAACCGAAGGTTTAGGGGCTTCCTGCTTAGTCCACTAATTATACCAACTTTGGCACACACTCCACTACGACATTTTAACTTAGATGGATTATCTCGTACTATCATAACTTGTCTGTTATCGACTACTGCAATGATATTCATATTAGGGTACAAAAGATTAATTAATGATCATGATGATGCTCAACCGAGTCTATGGTTGGCTGCGTCTCACTTTCTTTCTTTATTACATCTAGTACTTTTTGCCAGACATGTTTCTCGAATTCATAGGCCATTATTCCACCAACAGCTACTCCAGCAGCAAGTCCGACTGGTCCCCCAACAACAAGACCTACCGCTCCAGGCCATAATAGACTACCAAACCATGCTCCAGAAGCGACTTCCACTGCGTAATCATTGGGATATCCTGTGAGTGATACATGAATTTCTCTTAGAGAACCGACCCATACCTTTGGTGATTTGTTGATTGCTACGATGCTCCTTAGAGGCACAGCGTTAAGTGTCCCTTTATATTCTGAAATAATCTCTAGATCTTTTTGATTTTGTAATAACCGTTTTATGTCATTGTATAAATTATCTAAATTTGTATTCAATCCCCTATAATGTTGTACTTTTGCCATAATTCATCTGTGGATTGTGTGTATATAAAGTTACTAGAGAGACTCTGAAGCAATGCATTCATCCACCTAATTCATTATTTCAGAACAAGACTTTCATTCATTTAATAACTCTGAATACCATTGGTAAACCATTTTCTCGATAGGGTAACATTTATGATCTGGATAGAGGTGACTATCTAGCAGACTAAATACAAGATGTGTAATGCCAATTACTGATATTAATGATGCTGTCGATAACTTCCTGGTTCATCTTCCCTCGTTTTTACATAATAAACAGCTTACCACGATTCTCTCTTCCACGTCTTTTCACAAAAACAGTTCGTCCTATCTATAGATGTTAATATCTTGGAGTACGCTTGGGATATCAATATTCGACCGCGTGCTAATCTGATATTATTTTATCCTTTGTCAGTTTGCCAACGAAATTTTCGTGGACATAAAATAGTGAACAAGTTAATCTGTCTTGAGAAACACATTTAGTGTTATAAGACTTTACAATTTAGTATGTTACAATAACTCGTCGGTTAATGAACCACTGGAGCAATAAGTATATTGTCTTTTTGGAATGCTGAGTCGAGGGGACATACAATTTTTACAATTTTCTTTAGGTACAATGAAAGGCAATGTACCCATCGCGCTATTATATCTAAATTCGCCTAATAACATATCATGAAGAAACTACGTATTACTTGCTACTCCCCAGCTTACTGGAAGGTCACTTTTGACAATCCACCATTGAATCTAATCGATCCTGATGTACTTCATGAATTGAAAGAGCTTATCAATCAGTTTGAAGCTGCCGCCAACAACGAACTGAAGGTCGTTGTGTTTGATAGTGCTAATCCAGAATTCTACATAGCACATGTAGATATTCTTCGAGGAGGTGGACGCGGTCCTACAGATGTAGGTCCTACTGGTCTTAGAATTCTACCAGACTTTATACAACGCCTGTCTCTTCTTCCTATTATCACTATCGCCTCCATCCGCGGCAGAACAAGAGGTATTGGTGCCGAATTTGTAGAAGGTCTAGACATACGTTTCGGTAGCCGTGAGAAGATGATCTTGGGACAGCCTGAGGTTGGTGCTGCGCTAATACCAGGAGCAGGTGGCACGGAATATCTTCCACTACTTGTAGGCCGAGCTCGCGCGTTGGAGATCATAGTTGGCAGCGAGGACTATGACGCTGAGATCGCAGAACGTTATGGATGGATCAACCGAGCAATTCCTGATGCTGAATTAGACGACTTTGTTGACAGGTTTGCCCGCAGGATTGCATCGTTTGAAAAAAAAGCACTTACAGAAGCAAAGAGACTAGTTAACCGATCGTCTCGACTTCCAGACGATGCTCATATTGTTGCTGCAAGCGATACGTTTCTCCGTATGCTTACATGGTCAGAAACCCAGTCACGCATTGCCAAAATCCTTGAGCGAGGTTTTCGGAAACCTGGAGACTTTGAGCTTAGGCTTGGTTATCATCTAGGTGTAGAATAACTCTTGAATCAATATCTTCACGATAACGTTATCTAAATTCCGTAATTCCTAAGAATCATGTCGCCAAAATATATACTTCAAATGTCAACTTCATTTATATCCATCAGCCACTTGGCGTTCCCATGACTGTCTGTCCAATTTACATCATCATAGCTTATGCTATCAAAGAAAACGTTTTCTTTTCCAGCGGAAAGGTTTGATACGACATAGCAACGTAGTCCATCGTAATGACCATACATATATACACACCTACATCCACCTATCTAGAAAAATTCGTAACTATGATTATATCGGGGTACAATGCATGGCAATGTACCCAGTATTATTATAACAAACCGGCTTGTGAACTATAATGATGTTCAGTAGAGATAACCATAAATTCCATACTTCACCTCATGTGACTGCTATAACGCTTCTCTTGATTGGTATTATTATTACAAGTGGCACATTATTTGCATTTCCATTAGTATTGTTAAACCAGAATTATGCTGCAATTGCTCAAGTACAGCAGCATCAACAGGCTAATGGTACATCTTTTCAGCTAGGCAACACCACATTTTCTCATCGTTTGGCCTCTGTTAATGGAATTCAAATGCACTACGTTATTGGAGGCCATGGACCTCCTGTTGTTTTATTACACGGATGGCCAGAAACAT
>JBQCDO010000255.1:0-6501 GCA_051961195.1 Nitrososphaeraceae archaeon
AGTGAAGACCAAGCACTTGTTTGCGAGATAACGATATAGCTGCTATTATTATACCTGCAACTCCTGCACCAATGCCTACCATCGCAATCATATATGCACGATCTACAGAGCTTTTAATATCTGAAATTGATTTCTGGATATTTCCCATATTCTTAGCCAATGATTGGATATCAGCTTTAGATGACTCTACATCGTTTGACATACCACTAATTATTGTCTGCAATTTTGGCCCTATATTGTTGCTCGTCGATTGTGTACCTGAAGTAATCACATTAGAGTTCGATGCATCTGGAAATGAGATCTTTTGTGTGGCTTCTACAATATCTAGTGGAATTTCTACGTTTGATATCTTCTCTCCTTGAATGGTGCCATTCATAATAAGACTATACGAACCAACCCTAGTAGGTACTGTTTTAGATTCATATTGACCCTCAGCCTGTTCAGAGGGGATAAAATCGACTGATTTTGTAATACTGCCGTATTTCTCCTTTACATCTAGATCAGCAAGTGCGTCTATTACAGGTGATTCCTGTCCGCCGGCAGAAGTTTTATTGACAGCGACAATAATATTATTAACTTGTCCAGTTAGTGGTGGCTCGTCAGACCAACCAACTTCGACTTTAATATTTCCAATCTGTTTCGTTATATGAGCATATACCGGTAGAATCAACATGTTAGAAACATAACGCGCACCAAAAGCAGATATTATTAGAATACTGATAAGAAATGTAAGTAGAGAAATACCAAATTTGTTTAAAATGTCATAAATAATTATGAATGACCTCTGCTAAGAAGGAGTTCTGTCATCCTATAAATTTATTGGTTCATTCGTCGAATGTTAGAAATAAATTCTCAAATACTATAAATTCCAAAGTTTTCTACATAATTGGAGGTGTCTACAAACGACTGAGGAAGTCAGTGTGCTGTCAGGTAAACATACGAAGTATGTTTTTGCCCTTATAGTGTTGACCATATCATTTTCGATTTCGATTCTGATCCTCACTCCATCGCTGACCCAGAAAACATACGGACATGCATTTGTAATTAATAGCGACCCCTCACCCTCACAACTATTAAAAACGCCACCAGCAAATATACAGGTATCGTTAAGCGAGCCAGTTGATGTGCGCTATAGCAAGATTTCCGTACTGGACTCTACTGGAAAGCAAGTTGATAGGAAAGACGTACATTACGTGAAGGGCGACCATACTCTGTTAGGCGTCTCCCTGCCGACTTCAGTTAAAGACGGAGTGTATACGGTTTCTACGAAAATGTTATCTGAAGTAGATGGGCATGTCACAGATAACGCCTTCGTATTTGGAGTTGGTAAGGCAGTTATTCCAGTTAGTAATGCAGGCTCTGTCACCGGGGTAGAGTCGCAACTATCTATTCCTGATGCCCTAGCAAGATTCCCTTCGCTAGTAGGTCAGGTGATCGTAGTAGGTGGAGCATTTCTGGCCTTGTGGATATGGAAGCCAATAACTAGAATTGACTGGCTGTTTACATCTTTCACAAGAACAAAATATAGAATTGATCGAAGTTTTTATGTTTTGATGCTCATTGGCTCATTAATTCTGATTTTCTCAGATATTGCAATGATATCTGTACAAGCTATGTCCATAAACGCAACGATTGGTGAAGCCATTTCTACCAAATTTGGAAGTGTCTGGATCGTTAGAACGATTCTTTCTTTGGTATTAGCTGGCATGTCCATTCTATGCTGTTATAGGCAAGGAATTTTGAGACTCAAAATAAGAAATATTGGAAGCAAGAATGAGGCTCGTGAGCCGGGCGTTTTCTTAAATCGCCTTTCAAGAAGAGTAGTCATTAGCTTCATGATATTAGGCACTTTGACATTGTTTACTACAAGTCTAATAAGTCATGGTGCAGCCGTGTCTGGAAACGCCATTACATCCATTATCATTGATTTTATCCACAATTTCGGAGCTTCACTTTGGATCGGTGGTCTAATATATCTTGCTTTTATAATATCACCCAGCATAAAAAGAGCAAGTTTGGACGAACAGACAAAAGCTTCGATCTTATCAATAATACTTCCTAGGTTTTCCACCATCCCAGTAACTGTTCTTGGAGTAATCGTAATAACTGGACCATTTTTGTTATACATATTGGAAAGCAATCTAGCATTGACATTGGCTTCTTTCTATGGAAAAGTACTGATCGTTAAGTTATCGTTAGCGGCAGGAATGATAGCCATTGGAGGTTTCAATCAGACAAGAATTTACCCTCAAGCCCTGAAGGAATCGACAATCGTTGCTATTAAAGCGACTTTAGAGAGAAGTAGCAGAAAAATTGGTGGGAACAAAAGAACATTCAAGGGATATTTTAGCACGGCTACAGATTCAGTTAAGAATTTAACTACCCCAAAAGAAAATGAAGGCAGTACAGATAAAGGAGAATATTTCAATACCCCATCTCCCGCAACTACAACAGCAATATCTAAATTCAATAAGACTACAAAAATAGAAGCGTTAATTGGAATAGCACTACTTCTGGCGGTAGCGGTTATGGTCAATAGTGGGTTACCTGATAGTGAATTTCAGAGTGTGATACAGCAACAGAAGCAGCAATATCAAAATGGTCAGGCTTTACTTGCACAAACTGCCAACAAGCCATTTACTTCAACGAGTTTTACGCAAGACGGAGATATCATTAGACTCTCTATAGATCCATATACACCAGGCAGTAACAATTTCCAGATCAGATTCTTGAATTCAACGTGGATCCCGATAGATATTAGCTCAGCAAAGATAAGACTGACTCAGACAGAAAAGGGAATTGGGCCAATTGAAGTCGATACCAGACGAGTGGCTTCTGCAACTAATGAATTTTCGACCAGTGCATCCTTCGGAATACCGGGAAAATGGGAAATACAGATTGAGGGAACACCCAAAAAAGAAAATGCACCCAATATTGTAGGCACGTTTGAGCTGTTAGTCAAGCCTCCTCTTGATCAGACAAAATTCAATGTTCATGAATTTCATATACCTTCAAACATCAATAGTAATAGTTCTGTAAGCCAGCCGCTTTATCCGGTATATGACAAAAGCAGAAATGTGATATGGGTCGGTGATACATCCATCGGTAGCGGAAGGTTATTGGCATTTAATTTAAGTAGTGGAAAGTACTATTCTCATAGCCTTAGTGGGACAAGTATAGTTACAAGTATTGCCCTAGACTCAAATCACAATAACGAAGTATGGTATATTGATCCATTGAACAAGAACCTGGGGAATTTTGATCCCAATACCAATACTAATACTCTCTATCGAATAAAGAGCCAAGGACCTCCATCTGGTGTTACAATATCCAATAGCATCAATAATAGTACAGTTTCTAATATCTGGATATCACTGCCTGCGGACAATGAGTTATTAAGATTCAATCCACAAACTAAGAATTTTACCAATTATCGCATACCTACCCCGAATTCTGGTGCCTTAGGTATAGCCGCGGATAACAGCGGCTTAATTTGGTTTGCGGAGGCTGGTTCCGGAAAGTTGGGAAGTATTGATACTAACAGAAACTTCAAGATAACTGAATACCCTTCAAATGGTAAAGACATTAACAATAGCTTATTGAAGAGTCCAACTGCGATTCTTATCGATCCAGACACTGACAATATATATATCTCAGAACATGATGGCCATACTGTAACTGTTTTTGATCCAGTATTAAAGACATTCAAGCGATATCCTGAACTAAATCCTAAAGGCTTGCCATTTGGAATGGCGCTAGATGGTTATCATAATTTGTGGGTTGCAGAACACGTAATAAATAAAATATCTGTTATCGATACTACGACCGGAGAACATAAGGACGTTAACATTCCAGCAAGCAACCCATTCACTCAATGGTTAACTGCCGACACGAATGGAAATATTTGGTTTGCTGAACAAAGAGGTAATTCACTTGGCACGGTAAGTGCTATCGCAGGCCCGTTACAAGCGAGTTCCAGCCCAAGTCAAGTAATATCATCCAATAACACGAATAATGTATCAAATTCTAAAAATAACGTCATTCCTCAATTGAGCTTCAGTTACGCAGACATCATAGGGCCGGGTGTTGCTGCTGGTATCATATTTAGTGCAGTATTTTACGCTAGAAGCATACTAGACCTAAAAAAGAGTATGAGTCAGCTGGCCAGAATAAATAATACTGAAATCGATAAAAAGAAGGCGTAGTATTGGATGTAATATATAACATCAATAGCAGAGAGTTCTTCCTAGTCCTAGTCAAATCTGGTGTATCCGATCTTACGCTTGGTATTAAACTGTATTTCCCTTCGAATTTTAGTGTATTAATGAAAACATTTTTTAGAATAATAAATCCAAGCCGCAGAACCTATTCTACTATCTAACGTAATCTGCGTAACTACAAAGTGTAACTAATAATAGATGACATGATTAATTTCAGGAATTTATGTTAATGTTTAATTTGAAGCCCTATAGTGTATATGAGGAAGATATTAAGAAATCAGACATGCACCTCAACTTTCAATATTCGTAGATGAACACTTCACCTCAATACGTTTCATGATAAGTAATATTATTCAGGATAATTCAGCTGACTATTAGTAAAGGGCTGGGTACAAGAATGGTAGTTAAAGTCGTTATGGATATACATCATTATGATTAAATTAATCAAGACAAAACTCTTGGAGACAATAACCTGGCACAGATGCACCGAAACTAAAGCGAATAAAAAAAGTTTAAAAGAGCAGAATGCCAAGGAAATTATATTGTTCTACAAGATCTTGTTGTTCACTATTATTGTACTTTTCGCATTTTTTACCTTAGCTACGATTGGGGCCGGCCATCCTAGCAATCAAGTTGAAGGAAAAAAATCAGCGCACACGTCTGATCGGAACAGTAACGAGGTATCAGATAATGAGCCGTCTATACAAGTCTGCTGTAGCTGGGCTGCCAATAAGCTTGGTGATGAAGGCCTAACATATAGGATCATAGGCGGGAACGCTATGGCTGGACAAGCGGTGCGCAGTGCTATCGACGATTGGACTAAACATATTGATGGTTTAAAGTTCACTGAGCTTGACTCATCTGACAATAGTGCAGACATAACCCTAAAGTTTAATTCAAAATTTTCCCAGGATGGCAATGTACGACATATGAAATTGGCTGATAAAGGGATTAATCTAAAGGCTATTGCGCCTGGAGCAACGCGAATTAATTATAATCTTCAAAATGGCGAGATCACCAACGCTGTAACGACTGTATCGAAATCCATTTTTGGCGAAAAATTAGACTTTGATACAACTGAGCAGATTGCAAAACATGAGTTAGGACATGCACTTGGTTTAGGCCATGCAAATTTTAGCGGTGACCTAATGTCTCCTACACTAAACGACGAATCAAAATCTATCTCGAATTGTGATATCGACGCGGTTTTGGATGCCAATCACATGTTAAAGGATGAAAATAGCAAAAGTACTTCTGGTAATTCATTTAGATGTTCTTAGGACTTTGAGGTAAGACATTCTAGCGATATTTGGTAAAATTGAATCCAGGGCACGAACGGTATCTAATTGCATGATAAAACAATGGAATTGCAAATAAGAAAAAGAGATTACGAAGAATCAGTGGGTGCAGTAATTTCGTACGCTCCGAGACAATTCATGTTTCGGACATCATTATCTAGAGTACAATGCAAATCTAGACAGTTTTTGCTGATGAAAAGTCCTAGAGGAGATTGGAATTTTGTTAAGGGTCATAGAGAGAATGGAGAAACTGACTATCAAACGCTCAGAAGAGAAATTCAGGAAGAGACAGGTATCAGGAGATTCGCAGTTTTAAACTATCTTGGCGATGTAAACTATACCTTCCTAAAGAAGGACACAGAGATTGAAAAGGTGGTAAAGTTCTATCATGTTAGTACGTTTAATTCTCAAATCACAATCTCTCAAGAACACGTTGATTACGTATGGCTTGGATATAAGCAGGCTAAGGCACTTCTGACTTTTTGGCAATCAAAAGACATCCTCGAAAAAGTTTCTGAGATATGAATAAAGAGGTTTTCATAATCGATAAGACCATAGCGTCTTGCTTGTTAACTTTATTCGTATAAGTCAAATCATCAATAATTATCAAAGCCTTGTCCAATGCATTTATCTGCTTATCACTTATGATTATCAATAGAGATAGTCTCTATAGGAGTATTAATCCTATACTAATTCTGATGATTAATAACAATTTATATATAAAAGCGTCGTATTAGTCTAATACTCTATAATATTAATGATAATTCTGTTAACAGAGTCTTTAAGTAATACATTGACCTGATAGATAATGAACTAACATGGCACAGATGCCAGCACTAATTCCTAAAGAAGTAGAAATACAGAGACTGAAAAAGATATACATAATGGTCATTATGCTTGGTTCAATCGCAGCATCAGTAGAAGTAGACAATTTCGTTGATGGATCACTACATCAAACGGCTATTAGAGATAGCGCATTTACA
>JBQCDO010000256.1:0-3681 GCA_051961195.1 Nitrososphaeraceae archaeon
AAAGTGAACTTGAAAAGACCACAATAAGAAGCTCTGTGGATGAGGAATTAGCCAAGTTAAAGGCTGAACGTGATAAAAGCCGGAAAAAAACTAACAAACAAGAGAAGACGGAGCAGAAAGAAGAAAAAGTAAGCCAAGCTGAAGAGACAGAAAATGAAGAGAAAGATGTAACAGTTACGAATTGAAAACATGTAGCAGATGCGGCCACTAAAACCAACAAATAAAGCCAAATGAAGAATCATCTCTATTATAAAAAGTAAAAGATTTAATGAAATAGGAAAAACTACTGACAATTCGGTATTTGCTCAGCGTAGCAAAAATAGGATAGCAAAGTCTGCTAAATCAAAGCAATTGCTGGACAGATAGAGATTATATGTTAATGATAATGAATAATTTTATTTTGTATTCAACTCCACGAGCATTATGTACTTTGGACGAATAATATTCCATACCGAAGATATGGATAAATCAGATTCTTTTCTTAGGAACAATAACACTATTTCAAATTTAATATCATTTGAGAGTGAACCCACTAATGCTACATGGATGAAAGGTAGCCGCATATTGAGAGAACCTGGTGAATATCAGCTTTCATTTGCAGAATCTATTGCCAAAAAGAGAGATTTATAAACCTAGATACTCATAAGAATGGACAATTGTACGATCACAATTAATTTATTCTTCTATAACGCGAGTCGCGGGATCCTCATTATTGTCTGAGTGTTCCATTTTCTTCTCAACCTTTCTAGAATCATATTGTATTCCCGTTGCTTGCTGTTCAATACAATCAATTTATGCACAAAATGGTTTATGAAAATTGTAGGATACAAAAGATATCCACCTAGACTCATCCTACGTCTAGTTTCGTTCACTATTTTTACTATCGAGTTCACAATCACATTTCTTAGTCCCTTGGGAGTACCGCCAATGACCTTGGTTTGCACGGTGGCGTGGGTGTCTACAACGTGGACAGAGTGATTCTTCAGAAGATAGACTCATGGCAAAAGTGTCCTTTTTGGCGTCGCTAGCGATTTGTCCTGAGTGGTCATAGTTAGGGCAACCCACACGAAAATAATACTTTTATTTTACTTTCATTTGTTGGTTTAGAACCTGCCCACTTCCAGATGAACATATACCTCTTTTATTTCCTCATTACATCCATTAAGCAAGTTTTACACCATAAATCATATTTTTCAATTTCATCTAATGGTGCAAAACATTTCACACAATAAAGCTTCTTTGTATGGTTATGTGGTTCTAATCTACCACAAGCACGACAAAGCATTCCGCTTGTAGAATAATGAAGCATTGATAAACAATTCTGACATCGCATTGGGTCATCATCTCTTCTCACATATTAATAACTGATAATAAAAATAAAGATTGAGTATAAGATTAAAAGATCATACTTGTGAAAGGTGGATTATGAAAATCTGATGATCTAGGACTTGCGCAACAGAATACCGAGATGTTCAGATTAAAGCACCTATGACAAACAAAGTAGAAATTCCAGTAATAGTCCCGTTTCATTACTCGAAATATTATTGATTCTCTTTTATCTTTAATATTCTAGTAATTTGTTATAACTGTACAATTTCACGAATATCTTAATTACGCGGTTCCATATTTAGAAATAAATGTTTCAAATTTGAGTTGACACGTGAGCCCTTATGTAGAAGAAGTTAAAAGGGTGTAGTACAGAAAGAAGAAAGAATAGATGAGCCTACTGAAAGAAAGTCAAATAATGAAGATTCACTACCTAACTGGGATAGGTGCATTATTCACTGTTGCAGTGCATATTATGTTTCGTGTGATCGTGCCATTCGAGCAGAGTTTATCATTCCATAATGTTATAATGAACTATCATAATATACCATATGTAGTAATTCTCGAATCAATACTCATATTAGTTTCCATACACGGCTTCAATGGCCTGAGAGTTATCCTTCTTGAACTGCGTCAGAACACAAAGTGGGAAAACGCAGTAACCATATTCACAATTGTCGCCATGATAGGCATAGTTGTTTACGGAACTAGGACCATCATTATAGCCAATGGATTTGCATTTAGGTGAAAGGATTGCTAGGCTTATTGGTATCTTATATATCTTATAGGGGCCATAATTGATGCAAGATTTGACTAAAAACCTTTGTAGGAAATAGCACGGTTGAGAACGAAATATACGGCAGAGTAAATCAGCTATGTGACGATGGACCTTCGATTATCCCCCAAGCTCCTTATCAAGCTGATTTTTCAACGACGTATATCTTTTGAATTTCCTATCCCAATTTGAAAAAAATTTTTGCTCACTTAATCCAATGAAGAGCCACATTGAAGCCAACATTATCGAAACTCCGATAAAGAACAATAGAAAAATGCCTATATCGGGGAACCTAAATAGTATCCTGTGCATGAAGAATGGATGAATCACAAATACAGTAGCCAACATCAGAGATAATGGAGCAAGAACAAATGATGACAATATCATTATTTTGAAAACACTCCTTGTCGAATTCATATGAGATATTAACTCGTCTAGTAATTCAACTACACTTGTCTTGTTCTGTTTCTTTTCTGTATCTCTTATGATGTTAGAGTCATGGTCATCACTATGATTTGTTGAGGACATCTTGATAAATTCCTATGGTGCAACGGCTCTTAAAATACTTGGCTAACTAAGTTACTGATCAGATGGCAGTTTGTTATGGTCGCTCTCTAGGTGAGTTATCTCATCTCGACCCATATTCGATGCACCGGACTATCACTCTGCATACCAATTAGCAAACAGGATGCCAACATTTATTCAATGCTGGGTATGCCCAAACTCAATCAAGAATGGAGTTTCGCATAGATACATAGTGTATTGGATGAGTTTAGACTGCGACTACGGTAGCCAAAATGGCAAAGATCAAACAACCATATGCTTAAGGTGGGAAAGATTAGGTTAATTTTGCTTACTAGAGATCGACATCCAACAGAGACCATAAAGACGGATATTCTTTTGTAGAACAGAGAAGCTGTAATAATAGAATGTCATTCTTTTATTTACTGAACTCTATTCGTAGACCCTATATTTTCCTATATCCCCTATCATATTATTTAGTTGATCGCATAGCACTAAGAAGCGCATTCCTTTTCCTGTTATTTTGTATATTGATTGTTCTGCCTTTGTTAGCAAGCCACTATTCAATAGAAATGGTACATATTCCCTCATCTGTGTAGATGACAGAAAAGCGCCGTACATGATTCGCGTCTTGGTTGCTTCTCTTCCTGAGACCTCCCTTAAGATCGCCGCAATTACGTCTAGCCTACTTCTGTTTCTTATGTGCTGTTGGGTAATAGGAGCTTCTTGTTTATTCATGCTATCTTTTCATCGTGTCTTCAGTTTTAAAACCTTCATGACCTCTAACTAGATAACAATGGACGTTAAAATTAGATCACATTTAAAAAAACTATGATTTTTCTAGTTGATATAGAAAGATTTTCTTCCGTTTAAGCTATATAGAATGCCCTCATCCTGACTATTATTGACACATTTGCTCCGGCTATATGCAGTGTAGACCTAGTCTGACATAAAATCAAATCTGGTATTAACTAGCACCGAATTCGAAGGCAATTATATCAAATTCACTTTTTAGTGGATCTGTAGTATTTTCTGTCGGAAACATAGGACTTACACTG
>JBQCDO010000257.1:0-6024 GCA_051961195.1 Nitrososphaeraceae archaeon
TCCAAGATACTACACTTAAAATTTGTCCTAGTGATGATGACGACATTGAAATTTTTCTAATTGCAGAGACAATTTCTTTTATTAGATATATGCCCTCTTTACCATCAACACTTGGGTCATGAATAAACATATCCAATAAATCTGAAATAACTACAAGGCGAATGTCAAATTGTTTTATAACCTTTAGAATGGTTAGAGGATACTAAAGAAATAATTGCTCCACATTTTCAAGGGATTCTTTATCTCTAGCCGGTTATGCATTACAAAAGAAATCAAAAAGGATTTTTGTTGATGCTAGAAAATTTCTATTTCATCCTAGCGATGAATTAATAGTAGTATGGAGAACAAAAAATATCTCCCCTTATATAATGAAGCAGGGGTTAAGAAATTCGCATTTCTTTATCCGCCAGGCTCGCCGATTCCATCGACAAATGGGCTAAATATACCCGATGAAAAATTTCCCTGCCTTCTTTTCTTTAGAAAGCGAAGTAAGGCAATGGCTTTCTAGCTAAATAACAAATGATATCTGTACCCCATAGCTCCTTTGATGACTACTTATGTATAAGTCTGTTTGGTCCTTATATGGAGTAAAAAGATATAGATCAGCCAATACCAAGTTTCAATGCAGCTCTACCTAATTCAGATAGACTTGAAATATTACGTATGAATTATGGATGCATCACAATGAGGCTTCACACTCTCGTTTCAGATATTTATAGCTAAATTTTGATTATGCTACTGCAGATAGTAAATTATTCCTCTATCAAGAGGTGTTTTTTGAAGATATCTCTCGGATCTATATCATTAATATGCTTAGAATAGAAGTGTTCCCATATCTCCGCATTATCATTTTCTAGCTCTTCCTCGCATTTCCTACATGAATAAGTGGCCATGGATGTTTTGTCTTATAGTCCTGCAATATATGGTTAACTTATTGTGAAGGTTAGTCATCCTGCATTAAACTATGAAAGTTACAGGTAGCTTCCCTATCCCTGAGCCCACGATTCTCGCCCCTTTGTTTTCTTGAAGTGCTAAAGATAGCAATCAATTAGGCATCCCATTTAAGCACAGGAAGAGTTATCTAATTAGCAATAGTCTTAAAACGATGATCTGTATTCTAATCGCTACAGCAGGAGTAGCATCATTAGTTAATCTTGTTGTAAACGGAGATATTATTATGCCAAATACTGTATTTTCTTATCACCTTCATCATCAACACTAAAGCAAACCTCAGACTACGGAACAATAAAGGTGCGGTTACCGGTCAGTCAGCAGTAGCTGCTACTAATAGTGGTTCGATAACAGTATACAAAGTTGCTGGCTTGCTTGATTCTGTAGAAAAATCTTCTGGACATACCGAAATGTCAGTTATTTCTTCTGCTGGTCATTTCATGTTTAAATTACCATCTGGTGTATATAGAATAGTCGTAGTATATCCTGATGGAAAAGAGAAGTTAATTGAAAACTATGCGGTATGGCCTGGCTCACACGCTTCTCTTAATCTAATACATTGACGGCGAATTTTTAGCTTGTATAACTACATATTAATGAGTAATATCTGCAATATATATCAGTAGTTTATGGAACTCAAGTGTATCGGCGTTAGTGAATGAAATATTCAAGACATAGGATATTTTTTTATAAATGTATATCTCTCATTGTATAAAGGTCGGATGAAGGGGACGATGAACTACAAACAAATTTATGAAAAAGTTATGGGCATAGATCCACTCACTAGATTAGTTACTATCTGTGATCGTGATGGAAAGATAATGTATTCAGGCCATCGAGAGGGCGTAAAGAATCTTCTGTCAGAAGATGAAAGTAAGAGATCACTTGAGCTTGCTGTTAATTCATGGAAAATACGTAGTCAGCTTGAACCAAAAATCGGAAAAGGTCGATATGTTTTGGCTGAATATGAAAAGATAATGAGAATTACTATGCCATTAGATGATAACCATCTTTTACACATAACAACGGAAGGTGGAGCTGATCATTTAAAAATAATTAATCGTGTGAGAGAATTAAATCTGCAGTAATGCATTACCTTAGCTTAGACATTAGGTTTCATATTCTATGCAAAATACTTTGTGGTATGATATCACAATATAATGCTGTTACATCTTATGCTTTACCAAACTTATTTCTGGCCATAACAATAGACTTCGATTGCATGGATTTATCGTAAGAGATCATTACGATGCTAAATGAGTTTCATTCTTCGATGATCAATTGGATTAATGAAGGAAAAATTAAGTGGAAGGAGACTATTGTTGAAGGATTAGATAATGCACCTAATGCATTTATTGGCTTATTTAATGAGGAAAACTTTGGCAAGATGTTGGTAAAAATTGGAACTGAGGCATAAATAGCGATTTAATTCAAAAATGATTCCCCGAACTACTTATTTGTGGGAAATCGATGTTAATTAAGGATGGAGTGCCCACGTTTATTGATTTTACTCGTTCTCGCCATAACGTTAATGCTCCTCAAATGCGTATTTCAGGTCCACTTAATTCTCTTGTTGTCTACAACATTGGTCATGGTCTTGTTTATTACTTTATCAATATGGCACAGAATGAGGAAGGAACAGCGGCAGTACCAGCGGGTGTACAGGCAGGAATATGCTATTTACCGACTCGTGAAGCAATTTTTAAAACTTTGAATCTGAGAACAGTTGGTTCAGATGCTACTATCAATTTAACGATCGAATCGACTAGTTGGCCGTCTGAAAATTAAGGGGACCAGATTAGGTACTTCCCTGACAGAATTATCACCTAATTCGCTAAGAAATCGCGAATCTTCTGGTGATGTTTTATCAGTAAGATTAATTATCGTTTCAAAATTCGCAGTTCGTAAATTTCTACCGATAAATATCCTATTTTAAGTGTTGAGGCGAGTAACTGTGAGCAAATTGCGGAAGAAGTATCTACCAATATCCGTATAAAAGAATTTTTTGGCCAATAACGATGTCATCAGTAACAGACAAAGACAAAAGCAAAAGTAGCGAAGAAGAAGGCAATGAGTTAAACTTAATTTAATTCAATTTTATCCCTTAGTTCTACTGTGCATAGTGTGAAGATAACGGATAATTCCTAGTAGTTTCTATATAGAAAATTCTCTGCCAGGTACTTCCAAACCAAAAAATCCTAGAACTTTTTGCAGCATCTGGCGTCTTTCTTTGTTTGAATCTTTGAGTCAATTAATGTGTTAGAAGGTAGAGTCCGAAATTGAAGTAACGTCACATTAAACCTAAAAGGGAAGATGTTAGTTCGATATAGTGCATAAATTTGGTTAGCATTGAAGTAGATAATGGAAAAATAGAATCAACCACAGAACTCGAGGCTGATTTGACTATACCTTCTAACAATAATGGTAACTACTCAAAGGGCATAGTTTTATTTGCTCATGGAAGCGGAAGCAGTAGGCATAGTCCTCGAAATAAGTATGTAGCTGAAGTATTGCAAAAAGATGGACTTGCTACTTTGTTAGTTGATCTCTTAACGATAAAGGAAGAAGAAGCAGATACCAAAGCACAGGGAGTTAGCTCCAAAATCCCAGGGCTTGTTTTGAATAAGTTCAACATCAATCTGCTCGCAAGAAGGCTTGTATCAATTACGGATTGGATTTTGGAAAATCCGCGTACCAAGGACTTTTCGGTTGGATATTTTGGGGCAAGTACTGGGACAGCAGCAGCCATTGTAGCAGCTGCTCAAAGACATGCCAATAATAATAACAACACCAACGATATATTTGCTAATGTATCTAGAAGTGGAAGACCTGACTTAGCTGGACTTGATTATCTTTCTAAAGCAAAAGCTCCCACACTTCTCATTGTAGGTGGAAATGATAGTAAAGAGGTGATCGACATCAATAATGAGGCACTGAAGCAATTAGGCTCTGAAAGGAAAAAACTAGTAACAGTTCCAGATGCTACTCATTTATTTGAAGAACCAGGAACTTTAGAAGAACTAGCCAGACTTGCAAGTGGTTGGTTCAGATGCTATTATCTAATAAAGAATAAGCATGATAATGGTAGTTAAGTTAATCGTATTCATTGCTATCCATAAACGATAAAACTTCAAAGTTAGTCTAAATGCATCAAATATATCATTGTATGAGTTGGTTTACTTATCCAATGTCCCATCATTATTTACTGCTGTTCTTAACTCAGTAATTATCTTATCATCTTCTAGTTAGTCTATGCATGTTGTAGGTTATGCATCTGAATGAAAATCCCCTGTTATGTGTTCTAGTTAATATAGAAATAATAGACTCCCGCTGTCATTTGGCCCAGTTTGCCAATTAGAATTACCTGTCAGCTTATTGATCTCTTCTACAGTTGAATTAATTTCACTTTGAGTCCTGGAGGGTAACAACTACATTGACAGCCTTTTTTGCCAATATTACAACTGTTTCTTTTCCTATACCTCTACCACTACCAGTAATAATTGCTGTCTTCTCATGTTCTTGTTTCATACTATTACTCATTGATACACTTTATTTATACTCATAAATTCAGTTTTTTTCTTCTTGATGACGTAGCATGAATCAGTGCTAACCTTGTTCTTTAACGAATTGAACCTCATATACAAGCTGAAATTAATAAGTTTAAAATGAAATCAAGTAATGGCAGTAATAATAATAATAATAACCTTAGTTTTTGCTTAGAAGTTTGGGGCACAGATTATAACAAAATAAAGGACACTTGTATATTAGCTGAAAAATTAGGATATGATGGTTTCTATTATGGTGAATCATTAGCAGATATTGATCTGGATTGCTGGACTATAATATCTAATTTATCCGCTATAACTAACAAAATAAAGCTAGGACCTGTTATAACATATTTGTTGCCGCAATATAGAAACATCTTTCTTTTAGCAAAACAGGCTATGACATTACAGGAAATCTCTAATGGAAGGTTGGAATTCAGAACAGGTGCAGGAGCAACCCTTCAATGGTCCTCACAATGGTGGCATCCGTATGGCATAGATTATCCAAATAATGCAGAAAGAGCGTCTATACTTGAGGAAGGTATTCAACTTATAGATATCTTGTGGAATAAAAAACAAACAAGTGTCAGCTTTGAAGGAAAGTATTTCAAGGCAAATGGAGTAACGTTGCAGAAAACAACATCCATAAACCAGAAAGGAATTCCTATAACAATTGCTGCAAAGCGAAACAAGACTATGCAGATAGCTGCTAAATATGCAGATACATGGGAATGCTCCTACATTACTCCGGAGCAATTTGCTTCATTAAACAAAAAGTTTGATGAAATGCATAAACAGTTCAATAATGATAATGTTGGTAACATGAGCAAAAAAATAAGCAAATACATTGAATTAGATGTTATTATCTCTGATTCTGATTCTGACTTGGAATATAAGAAAAGAATATTTTCTATGGAAAGAGGTCCTAGTGTTGCTTACCAGATACTCAAACATGGCCTTGTTGGAAAACCAGATAATATAGCAGAGAAACTGAGGGAATATAGGAATGCAGGGGTGGATCAGTTCTTTCTTGCATTTCAGGATCCTTTTGACCACAAAGCATTAGATTTATTCATGGAAGCAGCTGTAACGATATAGATCATAATCATAAAGTGGTTTATCAATTCCATCCTTCTGTGGCAGACCAATAATATGGTTAAAGCAGCAATTACCATATGTTCTTATATCTTCTTGCCTGTGTTGTTCAATTTAAGTCATGATTCTAGCTAGAACCACTCCTTGTTCGAACGCCTAAAACGATATCTTTTGATAGTCACAAAGTCCGCTCGTCCCACTGGTAACAGGGGGTATGAAGACTATATAATGCAAAATCTTATGGTTTTCCTTAAATATAATATAGCCAATCTTTTATAGACGGTCTAAAATTACGCTGACTTTAATCTATTACTTTAGGTGTGGCCTTGAACCAGTATCGTTTGACCCCATTCCTCCAATACAAATATTATATCCCGTGATATTATTAGGAAGGTATTTATCGGCACATGCCTGTCGTTGTTGAAAAGTGCTT
>JBQCDO010000258.1:0-7671 GCA_051961195.1 Nitrososphaeraceae archaeon
TCTATAAAATAGAATATATGCACACGGAGGGAATCTTACCAATCACTACAACGGAAATATGGTCATTGAAAGGTAAGGAAGCATTTATGCTCTTAGCTAATGTCGATACGTCTGAGACTTCAATTTATATGCCTATATTTCAGAAAATGATAAATTCATTTAGTTCATCGGCTCCTACAACTGTATTACATCCTGCAAAAGTACATAGCGTGTAATTGATATAAATATAGAAAAATCTTACCTGGGGAGAGCCTTTCTAAATATCTATCAGGCGGTTCCATAAATTGTATATTGATCTATAGTATCTCCTTGAAATCCTATTTATAATATTGATTACTATTTTCCTGTTTTCTAATATGTATGCATACAAGAAAAATTTCATTACCCTCAAGTCCTTTATAGGTTAGTTGTTAAGTATCATCATCTGATAGGCCAATCCTATCATCGTTGGTATTGCCATCTGACGTTAAGATTAGATATTTCCTTAGTAATAACTCGAGCATTTCTGACAATGATACACCGTTTGACTTGGACACTTGCTCTAACCTTTCATAAAGTCTCAAAGGTATATTTACATGGATACCGATATCAACTGATCTTGCAGTCATAATGCTATATCCTGGGAAACTTTGTGATCCTGAAACAAAAAGTTTCCATACTTTATTTCTCTAACTTCCTAATGGTTATTGCATCTGAAATTATTCTTTTATTGAAATACGAGAGTCCATTATTATAAATGAGCCTAATCAAATAATATGAATCGCATGATATCGATTCGTACTCCTAGACTTTAGCTAACTTATCCGTATATTCTTATATGATGAAACCAGTCTTAGATAACGTCGTGAATTGGTCGTGATGACCATATAAAAGAATAGTTCCAGTTGCTTTTTCTACATTCTCAGTAGTTTATCAAGTTGTAACCTTTAGAAATTTAGCAGTAGATCTAAAATGACTAGGATTAAAATTTATGTTGGTTTAGGTTAACGATAATGACATTCTATCAAATCACAAATAATTGACATAACTTGCCATAAAATCTATATAACTCTAATATAGTTAGCCGATGTCAATTAATATGTGAGGTAAGGCGGCACTTTGTCAACCCCAAACAAGAATGAAGTAATCATGAGGGTAAAACATTTAATATATAACTCTAGTGATGCGCTTGTTCAAACTGGGGCAATCGATACACTAGCAATTTTCGGAGAGTCGGCGATTGACGCCATAAACGAGGGTATTGGCCTATCTCGCATAAGCGATGGCGTAAAGGAACATGGACTGAAAACTATCGAGTATATCAAGGAAAATTCATGTTAGTTTCTACTATTACCCTTTTCAAATTCTATTTGCGCTAAAATATATTAAATGAATGATTATATTCAATGCTAATGTCGGATGCGAATACGAACACTCTCTACAGTTGGGCTTTTGAATATCCCGAACCTGAATCGATACCAGCAAGCCTAGAAGTGGATAGAGAGAAGCTAATCCACATAATAGATATGATTGAATCATGTATTGGAAAAGAATTCGAAAAGGATGTTGACGCATTTAAAGTTCTGCATGGGCGCGAACCTACAGATTCTGAAAGACAATCAATTCATCCACCAATCGAAAATTATGACCCTCTGAGAAAACAAATATTGCTAGAATGTTTCATACGATGTCTACAAATCGAAATTGATGAGAAATATAAATTAAACTTCTCACTTAGACTTTGGACGGGTTGTTTAGAAACTGCAAAGATACTAACATTAAAGTCCCAATCTAGGCCAATCACAAGAGAGATGAGGAATTCGATATTTACTAAGAGGATAGATAATCTTGCATCTAAGGATCCTATTTATAGGAAGGGTGTAGAGGTTGCGTGTGTATGGCGACCAGATCCAGTTATCTCATTCGATGGTGTTCCTGAAACCTCATCTGCAAGAAAATATGAAGAGGATTGGATTAAAAGAGAAGGAATAAGAAAGGAAAAAATTTGCGAGCAATGAAAGGGTATTTATGTGGTCTAACTATACTTAGTTTTTAGGTGCTCTTGTATTAGCAATTTGCCTAGGGCCAATTTTATAATAACTGCATATCTCTAACGAAATGTAAAGTGGTTTGTCTGCCTGCCTAGTAATGTGTGGGTAACGAAGAGCCATAATATGATCTAGGTTTAGAGGATAAAACAGTCCATGCCAGGCTGAATAACTCCATCTAGAGCAGCCAATATGACTTTGCAAGTGTGGTAACACATCCTAAAACAGCATGGTTTTGGAAAGATTGTGAAGTCTATCTACTAGATAATCGGTAACCCTTGTATATTTTGTTTATAACAAATAGAAAAGAAGCAAATGCTATGCCATCAAAAGGAATATTCGGTATTGGAATAAGTATTTTCTTTTTAGGACTAATTCTGTGGGGAGGGTGGAATGTATATCATGGACTACGAAAATCATTTAATGAAGCAAATGCGGCTAGTAATAATTTGGTTAATCAATGTATGAAACAACTGCCAACAGGCTCAAGTGTTTGCGACCATGAGTTGAGGCCTACATTACAACAATCTTGTAATAATGATATTAGCAACTTTCTTATGATGAAAAAGCAGGACATTTGCGATGACGGTAAAGTGAATCATTATTATCAACTAAGAGCAGCTCATAGTAAAGCTACAGGAAGATAATGAGAAAAGAAAAGAATTCAAGACTTGATTACATGTTGCATAATATTACATTTGAAGATACATCTATAGTTTCGCAAGCTAATTGGAAGAATAACTGAAATCTATATAATCGCAATTGTGATAATATTCGGTGCTATATCTGCTTGGTTTTTCTATATGGGGCAAAGAGGTACAAGAAGAGAAGTGAAAAGATAGCAACCAAGGACAATAATACCACTTTCTAAAATAGTCATTTTTTAACTAAGTATAGTCTTGATAACCTTATGTGGCCTTGTATAATCCAATCAATATTGGTCCCCACAGTCATTATTACCATACAAATCCCTTGTCAGAGCAATCAAGCTCCGCTCCACAATTAGGACATAATAGATGACACGGCTGTATCTCTATCATTAGAAAACCGCATCTAAAACACTCAACATTTTTCATTACTATTGTATTAACTATGATCAACACTTTATTTTTACTCTACGGTCTTTGCCAAACAATATAGTGCGAACGTCTGGTAAGTATTTTGTATTTATGCTGGATGATATCATCTTATCACTTATCAGATTAAATAATATTATATTTACAAATTCTGGTCACTATTAACATTTTTTAGTCCTATCTTTATGGATTTAGATCTACATCCAGCATCTTTTATGCATTCTAAATCATACTTTAACTTTTTAACAATTTAGAATATCGTAATTTACAAACGTATAAAACCAATGAAAGGAATCATTTTATCTACAATAGATTGAGAAATTAAGAACTCTAACAGGCACAAAATTTGAAAGTTCAGGAAATAACTAATAGTAAAGCTATAACAGTACAAGTCATTACGGATAGAACATGGCTTAATAGTAACATGCTTGGGCAGAATTTTTATAAGGAATTGGTTCTAATATTTTCGACTTATGTCTCACATCCTACAAGTATCGAGTAACTCTCTTGAAAATATTTACCACGATGAAGATATATATATTGATGGATTAGATAAAGCTACCAAAATTGTTTGCTATCATTTTTTATACACATCCGATATATTTTTTCATATCGATTAATGTATTCAATTACAATGTTCTTGTCTAAATCTACATTTATGTATGAATCTAGTCAGCCAGCTCTCTTGATTATATGATATCCAAATTCTGTCTTAATGGGTTCTTGGGTCATTTCACCCTTATTAAGCTTGAACGCTGCCTCTTCAAATGGCCTTACCATCATTCCCCTTCCAAAAAGTCCCAAATCCCCGCCCCGCTTTGCACTGCCCTTGTCAATTGATAATTGCCTAGCAAGATTTGAGAAACTTTCACCATTTTTGAGACGTTCCAATATCATAACAGCTTCACTTTGTTTCTTCACCAGTATGTGGGAACATTTAATTTTGTCAGCCAAAGCTTTTGAATTCTTACCTCCCCTAATAGGTATTTGTGTATATCTCAATAAATACATTACTTTGCACATTTTCGCTGCTAACAAGGAGTACAACGTTCCTTTAGTATTTCAATACTAGTTGTCCTTCTCTAACTAGCTAGTTTCAATCTAGTTTGTATTCTTGCTTTTCTCGGTTTTCTCCAAATACTGTGTAAATCTAGGAGGTATATAGAAAATCCTTTCTGGTACTATCTTGAGAATTATCCTTTCAACATCTACTGAATGAGCAGGATATGTCTCAGTGCTAAGATATCTCTTAGCAAGGTTATCAATATGTTTTTTTGCACCAGCCGTGGTTTGTTCAATAACTTTACCTTTTATTGTTATCATGCTATAAGGATTGGTTTCTGAATCAATCATAGAAATTGAGACTCTCGGATCTCGTGAAACGTTCTTATGTTTCAGCCGACCCTTTGCAGTATTTACCAATATTACTCTACCACCTATAGTATTATCTTCGACTAAATCTATCCACACTGGAGTAACCTGTGGCGAGCCGTCTTTATTTACAGTAGCTAAAAAAGCAAAACTTTTACTCTTAAAAAATTTAGAAACATGCTCATCTACGATATCCGCTTGGTAACCCTTGCTCATCAGTTATAGAACAGAGGGATCAATTTGTGGTTATATATTCCATATGATCTGAAATGACAATGTTTGACCTGCCAACTTAATCACCAGTAAGTGATGATATCATGACCGAGTCAATACCAGATAATTTCTTTGAAAAGGATATCTGTAACCTGTTCTATATTTATTTATAAGGTTCGCCTGGCAGATTTGTCACATTAAATATTATTACAAAAGAATTTAGAAAGTCATGGCTTTTATTTTTCATCGAAAATCTATTCTGTAATAAATATCAAATAAATTTTCATTATCTTACTGCTTTATATGTATAGCATCTTTGAACATTCTGGTAATTCAGTTAGCTAATGACGCCAGACAGACTAATTGTACTAAAAAGATTTCACTTTATACTATAACTATAAAACTAACTAATGTAACTAGTTAACTAAAAAATATTCCTGCTAGATCAATTATTCTTATTTTTTGTATTATGACCATAGTTATTATTATTATTATTATTATTATTACCATCCATAATCAGAATGGACCGGCCATGACAGTCAAGTAACTGTGCCTTTTGACGCGTGGACTTGAAATGTGATTCATAATCCTTTTGATGATACAAACAGAATTTCTTTAATTCTAAATCTTTATAGCTTGATGGAATTGATCTTTCATATTCAAGGATTTTGTTTAGAGTATCGTTATCAATATTATCATCAATATTGTTATTGTCATTATTGTCCTTGTAAGATGCAGAATTAAAGTGAAAAAATGAGCCCATATCTGACAATATAGTAATACCAGTTTTATTGTTTTTTATACCATGATTTAGTAATATTCTTATGAGTGATAAAAGGTTCAGCTTATTATTGTTATTGTTATTGTTGTTATTGTTATCATCTTCTTCTTCATCTATTTCATAATGATCAAGATGATGATTATTATTATAACCTTGATTAAAATATGATGCTAGTGAATCAACAATTACTAGTGAACCATCTTGTATATATCCTTCCACATTCAAAGTCTTACTCTTGCCATTACTCCCGTTTAGCAATATCTGTCTCATTGTAGATGGATGCTCATAATATGACAATATTAAGACAATCTCATTATTCTCAAGTAGAGATTTGACATATTCTGGATATACTTTTCTTAGAACTCGTATATCAGAATAAACTATAAGGTTATGAGAGCCAGGTAGCGTCGTCGGTAATGCCTCTAAAACGTGATGAGCTCCTCGTGTTATTTTATTCTCATCTGGTGCATTAGAATGGATGTTGTATTTTACGTCTTCCCAGTCTTTAGCATATGCTTTATCCATAAGATATACCAAATTATGTTATACATTGTATTAAATACTTATATTGTTATTGGTTTGATGCATTATACCATGGATATTTAATGAGTTTAACTGACATTTTATAATACTGACAGCTAGATTCATAGTCAAGTCTTATTTTAATGTTAAGTCTCAATATCATTTATTTTCATTATCAAGTAAATATTATTGCTCAGAAAAGTAAATAGAGTGAGTAAAAGCCAGCCATCGTTAGACATTCAATTCTAATTCCGAGAGCGCTACCAGTGTTCCTGTTACAATTACTAGTCCGAATATACCGATAATGAGAAGCAATCATGGTTAGTAATTTCTTTGTAGTTATATAACAACATACAAGGACATTATACGGCGTGACAAAAGGCCAACATATTTTTATTAATAGTCATCAATAGTAAGCGGAAGGAAATCAAGCTACATAAAGTAAGTGAATGTAGGACCCACCTAACCGTTTTAGAAGTGCTTTGAGTTTGGTTACAGACTGGTAAGAACATGGAGAAATGATCGCTGGTACTCATCTGGCTCCATACTTATGTGAAGGATTGATGTGAATAGCACTCAATTATATAGATGTGGAATATTAATATCAAACTAATTGTACTGAATGACTTTTAGTAGAATAAAACAGAATTAGTCAAAATGACTGTATTCTGGCGATAGGAAATAGGATATTCTAACTTTCAACTTTATTAGGAGATTGTAATTCATTTGTCCTTTCTTGGTGTTAGAAGGCAACTGATGGCATTCAATATCATGTAATAATAACCAAGCAACTATTTAATTAGTCATAAATAAACAATTTGTCGTCAGGACTCGCCTAAACAATCCTGGAGCAAATTACGTTTGTACAGAGTGAATTCCAAGTGATGATACATATATTGAAATGCATCTGTCAGAGCACAGATCCTATAGAATATGACCTATGGCGCATTAGGAAAGAGCTACCGTCTTTGGGACTCGAGATGGTTGAGACAAGATTTCCGAGCCCATTGACGGCAGATGTCTTATACGCATATTTGACTCGTGCAACATTCTATATAATAATTCGTTCTCATCCTCGAATACTATATAGTTACTGCTATCTAGTAGCAGTCTTAGATTATTTAAATGTATGAGTAAAATATCCTGTCAGGATATCTGACTGACAGCCGCAGTTTGAGATACGATATGAACTTATGTCAATTGTGTATACAGTTAAATGCCACTGTGATGTCCAGGCAATCAGATATATCTTATTCTACTGGCAGCGTGCCAGGACAGCAATAGTGTCTAGGTAGATGTTATTTAATACTAATTATTCTTATTTCTCATTATTGTAGACGGATTCGAATATGTCAGGGCGATTTTGACATCTCCCATATCAACACGTTTTGGACTAGATCTAGAAATAGTAAACATTCAATCATTACTAGGTCTGCGGATATTAACTTTGATGGATACTTAAAGATAAGAAAAATTAATAACAAATGATAGAAAGGATATTTGAGAGATTAAAGATATGTCTGATAATTATGTTCGTCTAGAGAAGGATTCACTAAGAAAGACAAATTCTGGATTCCAAAGTATACAGCAGATGCATATGATGGTAAGTATCTGTGGCTTTTGATAAATGAGGAAGTTCATTCAAAACATGTTTCTTGAAATGAATCACCTTAATGGGGGA
>JBQCDO010000259.1:0-8801 GCA_051961195.1 Nitrososphaeraceae archaeon
TAAATAAATATAATTGTCTATAAGTGCAATATCATCAATGCCAAGACTATTTGACCCACATATCCATATGTATTCCAGAACGACTAATGACTATGAAGCTATGTCAAAAGCCGGGGTTGAAGTAATAGTTCAGCCTTCATTTTGGCTAGGCAGCCCTAGGAGATTTGTCGGAACTTTTGAAGATTACTGGGAGAACATAATTTCTTTTGAACCCTTGCGAGCTAAGGAATTTGGAATAGAGCACTATTCATGCATTTCTGTAAATCCAAAAGAAGCTGGTGAACGTCCACTTGCTCTTGATGCGGTTGAAGCAATGGTAAAGAACGGTTACTTAGAAAGAGATAGAGTAGTAGCAGTAGGTGAGATCGGTTACGATCAAATAAATGAATTGGAGGAAGAAATTTTTGTTAAGCAGATGGATATAGCATCTGAACGACATATGCTTATGACTATTCATCTTCCACATAAGAACAAGTTAAAGGGAGTCCAAAATATTGAGAGGATAATGAACGAAAACTCTGATAGTAACAAAGTAAGATATAACAGTAAAAAGATGCTTATTGATCACAATGTGGATGAGACAATAGGAAAAACACTAGAAATGGGAATGTGGGCAGGATTGTCTGTATACCCTGTCACAAAATTGTCTCCCGAACAGGCAATTAAAATTCTGAAAAAATACGGCACAGAACATGTGATGATTCATAGCGCGGCTGATTGGGGTCGTTCCGATCCTCTTAGTGTTCCAAAAGTTGCCAAAAAAATGAAAGAATCTGGTGGATTTAGTGAGAACGAAATTGAAAAAGTTACCTTCTCAAATGCAGTTGAGTTCTTTAAGCAATCACCAAAATTCACTTGGAGGCCGTGAATTTATTTACAAATTGACTGAGAATGGAATAACCATAACAAGACCTTAGCGACAACAATTAATGCGATTTAAGTTCAAACCTTTTAGAATTCTACATAGTTGCTTGGTTATTATCTTAGATAATAAAGTCATAAATCTCTTAGCTTTTTATATTATTACTAAAGACAGTTCATCTAGGCTCATTTACCGATCACAACAAACAGTCATTGTCTCATTGTGGCTAGTTCCCGAATGTTTCCAATCGTCATCTGACAGTTGAATCCGTTGACGAAACATTAACTAAATTCTGACCCAGTAGCGGCAAATAATGTATAGGATATTTCGAGACAAATTTGAAGTTTTAATGATCGATGGGATCAGTCATATTTGCGCATTATTATAGCAGCAAGATATAATCTATGTAATTTTATCATTGAACACTTGAATGAGTCATCGTATGAATGGTAAAGTATTAACATAACATGTTGCAATTGAATTGCTGGATGTCATCTGATCTAAATGGAAATAGTAATGATGACGGTAAAGACGTTCAACCTACCACTTCCAATGGCAAAAAAAATAAATTTATCACTCTAAAGGTTGCAGAGGCAGAGCAGAGAGATGTGGGAAGAAAGATCGCTCGAGTAGACCCAACTGTAGCAGAACGACTAAATATATCAACTGGTGATGCGCTTGAGGTATCTTCACTTGGGAAAAAAACCACAGTTTTAAATTGGCCGGCACGGGAAACTGACAAAGACAAGGGTCTAATTCGGATCGATGGCTATGCCAGAAATAAGCTAGACGTAGGTATTAATGATTCGGTGGAACTTAAAAAGGTCGAATCAAAGGATGCTAGGAGCATAACCCTAGCTCCTACGGAACCCCTTAGAATAGTCGGTGCTGAAGACTATCTTACGGATTATCTTAATGGCCATTTGATGACCAAAGGTGACACAATACCCATAAGCGTGATGGGTCAAAGGATTGATTTGGTTGTAATATCCACCAATCCTTCCGGTCCAGTTATAATCACTGACTCTACAAAGATTACAGTTTCTGAAGAGAGTGCGAAGGCGGTACAGATCTCGAAAGAAGGCGGCGCTCCTTCCATCACCTACGAAGACATTGGCGGAATAAGAAACGAAGTTGCAAGAGTTCGAGAGATGATAGAACTTCCGCTAAGGCATCCTGAATTGTTCAAAAGGCTTGGAGTCGAAGCTCCTAAAGGTGTCCTTTTGCACGGACCTCCTGGTACAGGAAAGACACTATTGGCAAAGGCAGTTGCTAACGAAACCAATGCGAGTTTTTATACGATTGGTGGGCCAGAGATAATGAGTAAATACTATGGAGAATCCGAGGAAAAACTTCGTAATATCTTTGAACAAGCAGAAAAAAATGCGCCGTCAATCATTTTTATTGATGAAATAGATTCTATTGCTCCTAAGAGAGAGGAAGTGTCAGGAGAAGTCGAAAGAAGAATAGTCGCCCAATTACTTTCGCTCATGGATGGAATGTCTTCAAGGGGTAAAGTAGTAGTTATCGGAGCAACAAACAGAGTGAATGCAGTCGATCCAGCCTTGCGACGACCTGGAAGATTTGACAGAGAAATCGAAATAGGCGTACCTGATAGAGATGGCAGACTTGAAGTATTGCAGATTCATACTAGAGGAATGCCACTTGCAAAAGATGTGGATTTGGAAAAACTTGCTGACATATCTCACGGATTTGTTGGCGCAGATTTGCAGGCTTTATCTAAAGAAGCCGCAATGAGAGCGTTGCGAAGAGTGCTTCCGCAGATAGATCTGTCGTCTGAGAGTATACCCAGTGAGACTCTAAAGAAGATCATAGTCACCATGCAGGATTTTACAGGTGTAATAAAGGAAATGGAACCGTCAGCAATGAGAGAGGTCTTCGTAGAAGTACCTAATGTTAAATGGGATGACATTGGTGGGTTGCCTGATATAAAAGAGGAACTCCAAGAAGCTGTAGAATGGCCTTTGAAATACCAAGGACTGTTTACAGTTGTTGACGCCGCACCTCCAAAGGGTATCTTGCTTTATGGCCCTCCTGGAACAGGCAAGACTTTGATGGCTAAGGCTGCGGCAAATGAGAGCGAAGCAAATTTTATCAGCATAAAAGGGCCCGAACTTCTTTCAAAATGGGTAGGAGAATCCGAAAAAGGTATCAGAGAGGTCTTTAGAAAGGCACGACAGGCAGCTCCTTGCCTAATCTTTTTTGACGAAATAGACGCAATAGCCCCTACGAGAGGGGGTGGCTTTGGAGACTCAAACGTAACAGAAAGAGTGATAAGCCAATTGTTGACAGAATTAGATGGTCTCGAAATTTTGACTAACGTAGTTGTAATTGCGGCTACGAACAGACCAGACATTATAGATCCTGCTCTTTTGAGACCGGGCAGATTTGACAGACTGTTATATGTCTCGCCCCCTGATCGCGAATCTAGGCTTCAAATTTTGAAAATACATACAAAGAATAAGCCTCTTTCTGACGACGTAAATCTACAGCAATTAGCGGATTTGTCTGAAGGATATACGGGGGCCGACATTTCATCTATGAGTTCAGCAGCGGTTATGCTCGCTTTGCGTAAACATATCCTCAAATATCCAAATCCATACGAGGCTGAGAAGTTTGCTAGAGAACTAAAATTACATATGCAGGAATTCGAAGAAGCAATGAAGAAGATAAGACCGCTCTCTAGTCAGGAGTTGACCATGTATAAGCGCATATCAGAAGAGTTTGGAAAACCAGAGATTGGAGCTAAAAGAAGGGGCTCTAAAGACGCAGATGTTACTGCGGGCGGCATCACTTAATTTAGATATTCAATAATATTCTCACCAAGACAATCGCAAGAAAAAAATGTCTCGCATGAGGCCATCCAGTGACAGCCAGGATCTAATAGTGCTAGTTTGTTTGATTTGCTTTATCAAGTTCTTAAAAAGAGTACTTATTTATTTGACTTTATTTATTTGATCTAGTACCCTGGTTATCTTTGAGGAAAAGATGATTCTATTAATATTCCTCTATCTCCACTCTTCAATCTCTGTTATTCGTTTGATTTTATCAAGCCAAGAACCATTCAGTTCTTTTGCGACTAATGATTCTGTACGTCTTGAAACCAAGCCCCTTGGTTTATCGACCGGTATCCCGCTATCATCTGCCAATTGTCTAAAGTCACCAGATACCGATTCATCTTTACGAGATGCGACTAGTTGAACTTCACCTTTCAACCCTTCCGAAACTAAATTACTGACTTGCTTTAACAATCCCGATCCTCCTTCAGACGCTTCATTTTCTTTAAGACTTGAAGCCGGATCACTTTCGGCGCCATTTTGAGGTCTCTGTGTTACCTCCTTTGACATAGATTCTTTTTCTCTAACATCAGTCGTATTTTCCTCATCAATTATGATATTATCACCTAAGCATTCTCTGATCAGAGATACTCGTCCTAAAATCTGACCCTTACCACAATCTGTGAAGCCATTTGCCTGCAGGAAATTCATATATTTTATTAACACGTTGCACTCCGAAAGTTTTATTTTCGCCTCGTCTGCTGAAATCATACCCATTGTCTCTCAACTAGCATACTAAATTTTTTTTAAATCTCTTATTGTATAATGATTTTGCTAATTTGTATCTAAAAAGCTGATTGATGGATCAGGGAATACAAAATACGTCTTTAAGACAGACAGACTTTTAGGTCAGTATAGCAATTAACAATACTTAATATCACTAGCACGATTGTTTAATCCGCGTAGGTCGTGAACCTGCGATATTTAGAGGCCCAATGGAAATTTGATAATTTATGCCAAACAATTTGCGATGCGTTAGTAGTAGTATGTTTAGGCTCTTGTACTATTATGTATAAGAGGATAATTTTAGGATAGGCTAAGTTGAATATTATGTCAAATTCGAAACGGTATGATGGTTCTACAAATTTCTTTTATAGTAAAAGCTTCAACTCTTTATTCTAGAAATGAGTTTACTGGAAATAGACGAAAGTATCAGTACTCAGGATAGCAGAGAGAATTGTGATAGATATACTGGGAGTGGAATGTTCAGGAAAAGCCAGTTTGTAATTTGCAACTCGTGTTATTGGTGTGCTTCATTTACTGATTTAGAGACACATCATAGTATGACTTGCCCTTGTTGTGGTTGCGAGAGATTGTTTAAATCTATGCCTATACCACAAGATGAATATTGAAGATGAGACGAGTACATACTGTTAACCAACTTCCGACGTTGCCATATATCACGAAATCCACTGCTGCAGTTCATAATTGGTATTCAGATCCTATTTGTTAAAGATAAAACTGCCAACAACTCTTTTAACCTGTCGATATTAAATCCCGACTTGGCCGATACTGCCATGATTGATTGCTTATCCATCATATCTAATTTGTTGACTTTATCTATCGCGCTTTCGAATTCGTTGACCAGATCCGCCTTATTTAAAATGTAAAATACCTTACCAAGCGGAACTCCCAACTCATTCAACACACGGATAGAGCTATCATATTTTCTTTTAACTTCAGGGATAGGATCACTAATATCTAGAACGAGCAATATGAGTGTAGAATATGCGAGCTCACTAAGAGTAGATCTAAACGCGTCAATCATGTATGCAGGTAGTTTACTTATGAATCCTACTGTGTCAGATAAGAGGAATTTGATATCTCGAACTGAGATGGCTCTAGTGTAAGTAGATAGGGTCGTAAACATCTCCCGTCCTATATCTTTAGACTCTCCTGTTAATGCGTTAAATAGTGTTGTTTTACCTGCAGATGTATATCCTGCAATTGAAATTGTTTGTAGGCCCAACTTTGACCGCTGGGCCCTATATAACTTTCTCCTTGTTTCTTCCCTTTCCAGTTTCTTTTTCAATAGAGATACATGACGCTTAATATCCAAGAAAAGAACATCAGCATCATATTTACCCATACCGAAGAAACCGGGTTGTTCGCCCTTCTTGGCAAGTCTTACTTTGTCTCTAGCTCTAAACATATCATATCGCAATTGAGCAAGCCTTATCTGGATTCTTGATTCATTGCTACTTGCTCTCGATTCAAAGATTTTTAGAATCAGACGTTCTCTATCTATCGTTTCTACTTTACAAAGCTTAGAGAGGTTATATTGTTGAGTTGGCCGTAGTACTTCATCGTATATTATCACTTCAATCTTCATTTGATCTACAAGATCTTTAATTTCCTGTGCCTTTCCACGTCCAACTCCGTATTTTGAACCGGTGATATTCTTCTGAGTCACTATCTTCTCAACCGAATATCCAGCAGTATCAGCCAAGGATTTTGCCTCTGAAATGGCATTGTGCTCAGGATAAGTAACCAGGATAGTTCTTATCAGACGTGGCATTTATTGGAATATTCGAGATTAGTTATAACTATGTTTCTGGATTACCTCCGAATTTCGTCCTGTTGGGTGAATATAACCGGAAGACTCGGTTTAGAAGTATCGGATATACGTAAATATTTGAGCGATACTGAGCCACACCTTTGATATTACAGATTAGGAATGAGATCTACCATGAATAGTACTACCCACCTAGAATGGTAACAGCATGTGATCGCTTTGGGATCAAGGCCAATACTGATATATTTGGTGAGGAATTGGGTCATCTACTATCGAATCAGGTGTGAATAATATCCAGAAACAATAGGTTACTCGAAACTCTACGCTGGGATTACGCTTGAGCCAAGGAGGTTCAGTGACAATTTATCTTTTCATTTATATGAAACGTGAGATTTATTTTGTACATAAAAGAAGACTTTTCCGGAGAGCAGCTTTATCGCGAAATTATACTATTTGTCATGGAAACAACCTCGTTTAATCCATAATAAATATTAAGAAATCGTTCTCCCTTTTCAGTAGTCTTATAAGTCCGTCGAAATTCATCATAGAACAGTAGCTCATTTTGCCGCAAGAGTACCAAATAGCTTTTTAAATGATGATATGATAAATATGCTTTATACATTATTCTTTTCTGGGTTGCACCATTAGCTTCGACAGCGTTTTGTAAAATTAGCGCAATAATTTCTAATCTATTCCTATGTTTCATTATTAACATGATAATTACTTAAAATAAAAACCCCGCTGTTGAGTATTATAGTAATATTTTTTTAATCATGTGCTGAAATCTTTCATAATATTTTTTTCATACTATAACGTATAATGATATATTTCGGAACGTACGTAGCGTCAATTCCCCAGTAATACTTGGAATTGGTTATATTATCAATAGACTTAGTCAATTTGCTTGTTAACTTGGGTGATGAATTAGCGAGTGTGATCTTCTGAACCTTCGGGCCTTTAATATTCCAATTATTTGAACTGGTCAAAAACATCCGAAATAGCGTCAACAAATAGTAGCGGTGTTTCGACTTTTTGGGCTCCTTTATCGTCGTTATTTTGTAAACAAGCTACTCACTCATCTCCTCAGTAGCTCTAGAATGTACTGCAGAATAAATCAGGATATTGTTACAACGTGCAGAATATGTATTATCAGTATATTTGGAATAGAGTGGAGATACATTCAATAATATATGGCACTGTGATTTGCTTCATTACGTCTCCAAGGCTCAAAATATTATTAATTTTTGGAATTATGGCTGTATTTGGACTCGGTGTGAGTATCGCTATCATTGCTATTGGTGGCGGTTTTGCTAATCCGACCTCGATATTTAAGCCACCAACTAGTGCAAATTTATGGACGATTGGCCAGACAATTCAGCCAGGAACCGCGTTAAACTATTCGGTGACAAAAATAGGAAACCATGCCTCTCCGTGGAGCAGTCTAGGGGAACATAGCTCTCTTGTAAATTCAACTGTAGCTATCAAATTTGTGCAGGATCGAGGGAACAGTAAGAACCAGAATCTTTGGAAGGTATTACTGCATATTATAAATGCCACAAATGCAAAAATAACAACACTTCCAAATGTTAGCTCCGGCGTAGTCATGATGTCGAAGCAGCAACTAACTAATGCTGGACCAATTATTCGCAATTTTTTACCATATTATGAACCTGTAGAATCATCTATTCTAGAGATTAGAGATATTGCGTTACAACCGCAATATTTAGTTGTAGGAGCTCAATGGAATTCGATTTCTACGGAGGTAAGTACAATTCCAGTAAAGGTCACGTCCCAGGAAAATATAAATACAAAAGCAGGGAAATTTAACGCTTACGTCTTGAGCTATACCTTAGGCCCAAAAACCAGTCGTATTTGGATTACTCCCGACATTCCTCTGCCTGTTAGAGCAGAGGTATACAACAGCCAAGGCCAACTCCAATACAAATACGATCTGATATCATATGCTAAATGATTGGATCTTGTTCACTTATTGAATGGGAGTATAAATACAGGCGATTTCGTGGGGCATTTCAACGTTCAAATGAGGTGCCTAGTCTGATCTCAAGAGAACTACATATGATTCAATCTATACCGAGAATAATCCTATCATATTCTAGTACGCAGCATCCAAGGATCTGGCGATAGATGGCAATCATCAATAACTTCTAGCTAGATAATGTAGATCTTGCACGAATTCTAAAACAATCTCTTGAAGTCAGACTACAAGTCCAATTCTGCTAATTGTTATATATGAGTCTGACAAATTTCTGAATGAACTGCTAACGTTAGCCAATAATTCCATTCCACAAAAGAATGGCGATAACAAGCGTATATCTGGACTCACTGCAGCTGTTTACGTACTTGACTGCATATCCAAAGGCCATTCTGAAAGTCAAATTATGCATAGCATGGGTTGGGACGAGAAAGTAATTTCGTCTTGGATGAGATTCCTTACTCAAAATAAATGGATCAAGAAAGAGAATTTTTATGGGTCTAAATGGATAGTTTCTGATAGTGGCAGACTTTGGATTAAAAGATATGGCTTTTCAATTAGATGACTCCTATA
>JBQCDO010000260.1:0-5719 GCA_051961195.1 Nitrososphaeraceae archaeon
CTTAGATATAAGATTACCATAACACATGATTTTTCTAACATGAAATTTGGTTATACTATTTAATTCGAAATAGCAAGTATCGATACTGATAAAATCTCATGATGTAAGAGCAAATCGCTTTGAACACCAATTTCTCTTCTGTTTCCTCGGGCCGAATATCAATTCAACTCCCCGCTTTCCGCCGTGATTAATGATGAATATTCCTTTGGCAATATTAAAGACCTGGAAAATTCCGTATTTTGGCATTCTGGACATCCGCCTCTCTAGGGCGTAGGTTTCAGAGTGTTGCAGACCAAAGGCATAAATCATACACGATGAATATCGTCTCTCTTTGCCTTGGATTTTCCTTTGGAATGAAATTCCATTCCATGATGCAGTCACAACGAGATTCATATCATCAGCAGGTCCCGTTTTGATAACCGAAATTAATACCTAGATGAACGCCGTCATTATTACGTGTCATTCGAATACGAAAATTCTGCTATGGTATCAACTGAGAAGATAAGTGTCATGATCAGATCTGTCACATACGGCTAAATATGGTAGACCGAAATAATAAATATTCGACACACAAGCCTAGTGATTCTTGATGCCTTCAATAGAATGGTAGTAATATAGTGTCATCCGCTAAACTGTCATAACAACTATTTTTTTCTGCAACATAGGCATATAATCTGGGTCAAGTTTTGTAAGCGTTTCATTGAATGAGTACTAGCGTATTATACTGAAAATGTCACTCAAACCTTTACGTGGCTACGACTAAATTTCAATGTACTTTACAAAGTGTATTGATAACCCTTTGGGTTGTGGAAATATTATTTTCATAACGTTTATTGCATGTAACTTGCTATGATAGATTCTCGAGTCCTTTCTTAAATCTCAATTGTCTCCTTAATTTTCTCCTGTTTTACAATAGCGGTATTTTTCCTCTAGCTTTCCCCATTCAGTCCTAGAACGTTTCTATTATTCAAGTACAATTCATTTTATTTCGTTCGGAGTACCTGCCCCGCACAGATCATAATTCAAATCTCACAAGCGATAAGTTCCGATTCATTTACCTAGCCTTAATGATTAGTTGTTATTGCTTGCGAGCAGGCAAATAGAGGATCTCGAGTCTTGCCTAGTTATTTTAATGTTGGATAGCAATAGTACATCCCCGAAAATTGTTTGGACATACTTGTGCCGACAAGAATACTCGGAACTGCCTGCTTCCTAGTTTGACATATATAATTGGAATATTTGCAGAACTCACTAGATACTATCTTGACATACAGCCAGATTGTAATAGTAACATTACTAGTTTTCCGATTGGGAAGCTTGAAACAAATTCCAAGAAATGTAGCATATATTGTACCAATTCATATACAGTACTTGTACTAAATTGGCAAAATTGGTTATAGTTACGGGGGCATCGAGTGGTATTGGTAAAAAGACCGTTATGAGGTTACTTGAATCGAGATATCAAGTTATTGGACTAGCTAGGCGATTTGATAAACTAGCTGCTGAGCAATTACAACCATCACATAAGATACAGTCTAACGGGAGTTACAAGCCCGCCTATGTACCATTGGAATTTGATATCGCTAAACCGAAAGTTTTCACTGAGGTTATAGACAGAATTGTCTCTTTAACTGACGGTAGTGAAATCTATGGTCTTGTAAATAATGCAGGCTACCTTGAGCCTGGAGCAATTGAAGATTTGACTATGACTAACTTGAGAGATCAATTTGAAACAAATTTCTTTGGCCATGTAGATTTTACAAAAAGAGTACTTGCGTTGATGGTGGAACGAAACCAATCAGGCGGGAGAATTATAAATGTTAGCTCATTCGCAGGTCTCATCTCGCTTCCATTGATTGGAGCTTATGCAGCTTCAAAACATGCACTTGAAGCGGTGTTTGATGCCCTTAGAGTGGAGCTCTGGAATACAGATATCAAAGTCATAACCATTAATCCTGGTGTCATCAATACTGGTATATATGATATCTTGAAACATAAGACTGAGGACATACTAAATATTAAGAATGTTAATAAAACAAGATTTGTTGTGGCATATAACAGATATCTGCTGAATAGTGATTATTACACAGGATTGAATCCAATTTCTGTAGCGAACGTTATTCTAAAGGCTGTTAGTTCACTGAAACCGCATCACAGATATTTGGTGGGCTCTAGAAAAGAGATATTGATGATAAGGCTCCTGCCGTACATACCTGAAAAGCTATTGTTCAGCCTACTCGCTAACAGAATACACTCCCGAACCTGATAGATATGAAACATTCTTGATCGATTACATCAAGATGCTAGTAGGCTCGTGTGGTCAAAATTTCATCTACACCTCTTATAAAGAAATATACACTGGCCAAAGTGGTACATACCTAATGTTTAGGAGTGAGCTTTCCGACGAGCGATGCTAAGTCACTAGAGATTCAAGTGAAGGAGCATCCCAACTTCAGAACGATCAATGTGAATGGTGTCTTTGGTGGGGCTAGAGGGATGTATTTTGATATAGTGTTATTTTCTGATGAGAGCAAGGTTAGCTCAGCCTTATCAACTATAGGAACAGCACCCGAAAAGACAACGATCAACCGTACATTAGAGTGCAGACTGATAATAGACCCATTAAATGCCAAGGCGATTTCGCAATGGCTTATGCTAAATATTGCTGAATACGAAAAACAATTCGGAAGGATTCCATCGCCTGAAGAATTACTAGACAAACACGAAAACGTGGATCTGGAACTCAATAAAAGCTCAAAAACAGTTTATCAGTAGAGTCTGTAATGGGTTTCCACTTATTAGTCATAGAGTTATTAGTCTAGTTAGAATGTAAATATCATTGCTCCGAATTGCATTATGATAGAATTGATCAACTGCTCTAATTGACTCCCGACTAGAATCTCCGATTTCAAAACGCAATTCATTAAATATATTTATCGATATACTGAGCTAAATGATGTTAAATAACTATGATAGGAAACGTCGTGATTTATTTTTTTATATCTTGCGATGTTTACTAGGACCTAGAAAGAATGCTCAGGCTGATTTGGACTTTAGAAAAATTAGGTAGTCGATCATGATTAGTATCATATATGAGACAGAGCATAGCTCTTATGGTAGCCCAAATGCAGCTAAAGTTCCTTCTCTATTGGTCGAACTTTTGCGTTGACTATCATCAGTTTTTCCAGTGGGTACAAATAACATTCCATCTGCAATAGAGGGCCCGACCTGGCCAATGGGAGCTTGTAAGTCATATTCCCATAGTTTATTCCCAGTTTCCTTATCTAAAGCTAAAATTATTCCGGATGTACTCGCCCTGGTATGGTTTGAAGTCGTCTTAGTCCTTTCAGTGAACGGGATGTAACCGGCAATGACGATTTTGTTGGTAACTAGTGGTGATATCCTCGGTGGAAATTTTGTCTCATATTGCCATTTGACTTTACCATTTAGCAAATTCATTGCAATTATTGTACCATTGCGTAGCCCGTCTTGTATAGTGTGAGGTGCAGTATCCTTATGTCCGGCAATCCCGTCCGTAAAATAATTCACGCCTCTATTTGTAGCCGAAATATATAGAGTATGGCTAGCATCATCCACAGCATGATAGTCTGATATTCCATAAAACCAAATCATGCCACTACCGATCCGTGAAGGGATCGATTCTGTATTGTAATGAGGCCCTATTGTGCTCCACCAGATTTCTTTACCCGTGGTCGCATCCATTGCCATTACGTTTCCCATCTTATCATGACCTACAACTAATTTCTTCCGAGTTCCATTGTCAAAGGTAACTTTGCTAATACTGCTTCCCCATGAGGTGTCCCAATCATGTGTATCTGGGATTGTTACATTCAGAACCGTCCCATGTGCAATAAATGGAGTAGCCCATATTACTTTGCCATTAGTTATATTTATGGCAATCATGTGGTTTGAATAAAGGTTAGGTGATTGTCGACTAGTCGCATTAAAGTTTGGGGATGCACTTCCTATTGGCATGTAAATGGTTCCCGTTTCAGGATCGACCGATCCTCCGGACCAATCGTTTGCTCCAGCATTATATGCCGGAGCAGAACGTGAATTTACCCAATCACCCACTGTAGTTTGCAGGACCCAGATCACATTACCATTAGTACTGTTTAATGCTGTGATATTTCCTCTAACAGTTACAACGCCACTGGATGTATCGTCATGACCGGCTGATCCAACGATTACATAGTTTCTCCAAACAATCGGAAATGTAGGAATATTATATCCTGCCGTAGAATCGCCCAAAACTTTCGATTGCCAGACAACCCTGCCAGTTGTGGCATTAATTGCTATAACATTGGCATTATACGCAGTACTTGCATAAATTATTCCGTCATTAAAAGCCAAACCCATTGTTGGACCATTACCTCCATGATGTTTCCAGATTACATCTCCAGTATGAGTATCGAATGCTATCACAGCGCCAGCGTAATCCTGTACATATCCTCTATCGCCAATAACTATTGGAGGGTCTTGTATCTCAGCATCATTAATTAATCTCCATTTAAGCTGCAACATTGCTACATTGCTTCTATTAATTATCGTTTGAGGACTATTTCTGGTACCGTAGACATCATGGTTAACAGTTATCCAGTTATTGGCATTACTAGGTTCTGTTCCGAGTTCTGAGTAAGGCTGGTCAGATGACATGCTAGAATTATGATGCAGTTTATACATACTAATGTGAGGAATTACATTCTCTCTACTTGCTTGTCGATCCACTATGCCGATAGATTTCAGTTCATCGGAATGTCCTGGCCGAATTTGATTCGACTCAATAGACAAAATAACAGAATCCCTATTTTTGTCCTTCCACTGACTGTTTGTTTCTGGAATAGGACGCACGACTAAGAAAGTCAGAATTAATATTAATATTATAAACGCAAAATCATCCTTTAAAACGAATTTGTGCAGATTGGACACCAATTATGTGTTCAAACACGTCGATAATAATAAACTATTTCGTATTACGGCAACCACACTTATCGATGTGTAATATTTAATGGATATTAGCGATACCTGCACCCCGTCAGAGAATATTTGCATCAGCATAACTATTTTTTCTTAAAATCAAAGTATAACATGTTAGTATATTTTCTTAAATAACATTAACAGATCTGAATCCTATAGTTAATTACATTTAATCTGGAAAATAGGTTTTTACTTGACGTCTATGAAGAATTTATCCCATACTCATAGACATATTCATACTTTTTCTGTTTTGCTGCTCCTGCGACTGTGACTTTGTTGGTGTTAGCGTCTTTTCGATCTTCTCCAATCCTATACCGTTTATTAATGTGCCAAACATTTCATGAGTACTTGCAAAATGATTTTGCGTTTTAACTGTGTCTATGATTAGTCCTAGTACATGCTGCTTTCCCATTAAATGTACCGTAATAGGAACTTGCTTGAACTTTAAAGCGCCATCAGAATAAATATTTCCAATCCCAGTAATTACCAAATCGCCACCGCCAATTATCACATCATTTGATACGAAATTATTAATTGAATGTATATGAGATTCACTACCGTCAGGTTTCACCATAGTAAAGTTAGCTGAAAAAGCGGCTTTGGGAGATGGAGTAGGAGCACTTGTATTTTTAGAGATCTGGCTAGTCATATTAGTATCATTACGTACTACAAGATCCCATAAACCACCCTGTATCCACGTTACTGAGCCATTTTGTATTTG
>JBQCDO010000261.1:0-3437 GCA_051961195.1 Nitrososphaeraceae archaeon
ATTTCCAACGAATATATTTTATTATCTGTGCCTTTAAGTTCAAATTGAGGCGCTCCTGCACCTTCCTTTAGAACCTGTGTAGACTCTGTTTTTACCATTAAATAATCAGTGCATAATATACTAATAAAAAATATTCTATTCTTCGCTAAACTCCTATGCATCTATGAATAACCATTTGAAGTAACTATCTTTGGTCTGTCGCGTGTCATAATACATCGAGCTACTTTGGCTGTTCATGTACAGAAATCTTATCTGGTTATACTTATGATAGTTGTCGGAATTAGTTATTGACTAAGCAATATCTTAGACTTGATTTTCTGATGCCTGTACTGTCGCGACTTGGAATTTCGAATTCAGAACATACTCGTATTTTCAGTATGTTGGCATTTAGAGGAGTATGAATACGAAATTACCCAAGAATATCCAAGGGATAAATAGGATGAGGATTATTTCTATTCTGATAAAATGCCAATAGATACCGGTGACACTAGTTGGATGCTTATATGTACCGGGCTAGTTATGCTTATGACCCCTGCTCTAGGGTTCTTTGAGGCAGGCCTGATCCGAAGTAAGAATTCACTTTCTGTAATCATGCAGACTTTCTCCGGTTTGGCAATACTATCGGTACTTTGGTTCATTATCGGCTTTACACTTGTGTACGCTCCATCATTTGGTGGTATTATTGGTAAATTAGATTGGGCCTTTTTTAATGAGGTACCTTTTAAGACATCATTAGGTTACGCCCCAACTATTCCTGGTGTTACTTTTGGAACCTACCAAATGATGTTTGCTGTAATAACACCGCTCTTAATCACCGGTGCATTTGCGGAGAGGCTAAAATGGAGTTCTTTCCTAATATTCATAGTAGCTTGGAGCTTGCTGGTCTACTATCCCTTAGCTCATTGGGTGTGGGGCAAGGGCTGGCTCGCGAAATTAGGAGTTTTTGACTTTGCTGGAGGAATAGTTATACATACTAGCGCCGGCATGGGCTCTCTTGCTGCTGCCCTTGTACTTGGACGTCGCCGCGATTTTGGTCCGGATATAATGGTTCCTCACAATATCCCCTTGGCAGTGTTAGGTGCGGCATTATTGTGGATAGGCTGGTTTGGTTTTAACGCAGGAAGCGCCTTAGCATCAGGGAGTCTGGCTGCAAATACTCTATTGGTATCACATATTGCCTCTGCTACCTCTGCTACAGTTTGGATCCTCTTGTCATGGAAGAGGTCAAAGAAGGCCTCGACCACAGCAGTAATAAATGGAGCGGTGGCAGGTCTTGCAGGTGTAACTCCAGCGGCAGGGTACATAACTGCACAAAGCTCATTCTTCTTGGGCCTAATTTTAGGACTAGTATCTTATTATGCGATATTACTTCTTAAGGAACATTGGAAGATAGACGATGCATTGGATGTGAGTTCGGTTCATGGGATTACGGGGATAGTGGGTTCATTAGCAATTGGTCTTGTAGCTACTACAATAGTGAATCCCCACGGACCTACCGGTCTCATTTATGGAAATCCTATACAACTTGCAATTCAAGCGCTAGGAATAGCCGTGGCTGCTGGCATGGGATTTATAGGAACTCTCGTGATCATGAAAATTATACGTAGGACTATAGGTTTGAGGGTAGAAGAGCACGAGGAAGATATAGGTTTAGACATCGCGCAACACGCGGAGAGGGCGTACGTTGAGTAACTTCAGATTTCATCCCTCTAAACATCATATTTATGGGGAAAGGAGTAAGTGAGCACCAAATGAAGATGGTCCAGGCAATCATAAGGGCAGAGAGGATGCCTGATTTGAAGGAACATTTAAGATCAATTGGTGTCGGAGGCATGACAGTCTATACAGTATCAGGTTGGAGCAAGAAGAGAGAACTTCATCTTCAGTGGAGGGGTCAGCCCGTATCCTATGATCTTATACCAAGGACAAAATTTGAAATCGTTATTCCGGACGAGCAGCTAGATACAGTGATACGGACAATAACTGAACACGCTAGGTCGGGTAGCAGCGGTGATCATGGAGATGGTATAATATTTGTTTCTACCATAGAACATGCCATAAATATTGCGACATTAGAAAAAGATGAGAAAGGTATCAAATGATTAAATTGTATCGGCAACCATATCGAAATCGAAAAACGAAAATGAATATGACTAAGGAGATAATGGTATCTAAAAATTCATATTGCCTAACTGCTCTTCTAAATTTTGTAGTGTGTTGTAGAAAAAATTATGAAGCGTATAGATATAATTATACCACATGAACGATTACGCGAAGTTAACGAAATTCTTCATAATCACAAAGTTGGTGGGCTAACTTTTTACGATATTAAGGGCAGAGGTCGGGCCAAACGCGAACCTATTGCGGTGGGTCGTGGCGTTATGCGCTATGTACCAGAATTCGGATCCAGAACCAAAGTTGAGGTTCTAGTTTCAGACGACAAGGTAAAACCTATAATCCAGGATATCATAAACCAGATGAGCACGGGCTCTTTTTCAGATGGCAAAATATTTCTATACGATGTTATCGACGCCTACGATATAGGCACTAAGGAGACTCGGGACAATGCATTATAATTCCGACCTTATTAGTATATGTGATGCATCATACAATATGAACTAGACAATGAGAAGGAAAACAATTCAAGATCTCAATACTTTTGTCGATCAAAAAAGGTTATTCAGTGATAGGCCTGATTTATGACCAGTAGGATTATTTCGCGATAAGCTCCTTATACTTCATGATTAAATCAGGATCAACTACTCCTTGCACCACCATACTGCTACCATCTTGGAGTCTTATATCCATAGCCACAGCGCTGTAGGGGATTTCAAATTCTTCGATCTTTGATTCATCGGATGTGTCAAACATAATTTTGCATTCTCCATTATTACACGTGTAACCAAAGATCCTTTCGACGCGTCTTGAGCCCGATCCACCGCCCCTCCCTCCGGCTGATCCCCTAGATTCCTGCACGATCAAAAAAAATATATCAATTTTATTTCTCCTGGATAAATCTATTTCACTACTAGAAACGAGAAGTTTTCTAGAGGGTAAAGCAAATGCATCCTCTATTGAATTCATTGCCACTAAAGCCTTATGATATAGGAATTTTGCATTGTTAACTATGCTCTCTGTGTTCTCAATTCAAACTATTGATCAGAATAATGCGATTGTGATATACAGATGGGCACAAGAAAATGTTTTTGCCTCTTGGAAGAAGTGGGGATCAAGTTTCACCAATATTCTTGTCATCATATCCCTTTCTTGAGGATAATGCCTGGTTGGGCTGCAGTACCATATTTTTTGCTGTCTATACCTTCTATAATCTTCATCTACTTCTATTGCTGACGCCAATATCTTACTTCTTATCGACTTGGAAGATTGTAAGAACATTTTAGTATCTTTTGGTAGACAATGACCACCTATTCCATCTC
>JBQCDO010000262.1:0-6058 GCA_051961195.1 Nitrososphaeraceae archaeon
GGCTTCGCAGATGCGTATAGCAATTGATAAAGCAACCAATGCTGCATATCTTAATGTAATTCCAGTAAAATTGGGATGCGGCAGCTGGGAATGTAGATGTGCACAGTTTCACTCCGTTCCATTCAAGGTGAGAGGAAGAGGTGGTAGTGTAACAATAGAACTTATTCCGGGGCCTAGAGGTCTTGGTTTGGTAGCAGGTGAAAATATTAAAAACTTGCTCAAACTGGCTGGATTAAAAGATACTTGGACAAAGTCTTTTGGCTCAACTAGCACCATGTCGTCTACATCAAAGGCAATTTTTTCTGCTCTTAGGAGCACTTATGTCACGGGTTGATTTGTAATGGCCTATTTAGTCGTCAGAATCAAAGGCACAGTTAATATTCCATACTGGGCAAACTCAACACTACAGTACCTTAACTTGGGAAAAAAATTCAATGCTACGATTGTCCCAGAAACAAAGCAGACTCTTGGCATGTTAAGAAAAGTTAAGGAAATTGTAGCCTGGTGTTCTGCTGATACGGAGACGGTATTGGATCTCTTGTCCAAAAGAGGTAGGGGAAGGGGCAACAAGCCAATCAGCAAGGAGGATCTACCAGAAAACTATACAAATTTGGAGGCTTTAGCAAAAGACCTAGCGGAGGACAAAATTGGAATCTCGAAAGTTAACTTTAGGCCTTGGTTTGCTCTAAGCCCTCCTCGAGGCGGATTTAAAAAAAGTACCAAAAAACAGTATACTCAGGATGGGATACTGGGAGAGGACAAAGACTTGATTAGCCTTGTACAAAGGATGATTTGAACAGCCAGAAAACGTTAATTAAGGTGAATAGATTGAATGTAGAACACATTCCTGTTTGTAATAGGAGATTGTAATAAAGATCATGGCGACTAGATTTAGAAAAAGTAGGAGATACAGAGGCAGCAGATACTGTGGGTGGGGCCAGATTGGTCAACATAGACAGTCAGGAAGCCGCGGCGGTGTAGGTAATGCAGGTAAGCATAAGCACCTCTGGATAAGAACTGTCATTGAAGAACCGGATCGCTTTGGTCATGCTAGTATTAATTCGCATAACCGGAACGTTGTGAACCACTGGATCAATGTGCGAGATCTCGATTCATTGATTCAGGAAGACGAAAGCAAGAAAAATTCAAAGGGTCAATATATTTTAGATCTGAATTCTTTGGGCTATGATAAATTATTAGGTGGGGGTCAAGTCAGTAGCAAGTTTGAGGTAAGGATTAATCGAATATCTGAAAAAGCTAGAGAAAAGGTAGAAGGATCAGGTGGGGAGGTAGCAGTTATCAAATGAAAAATACAATGCAAAGTGACGAAAGTACATTTAGACGTATAATAAAGGCAATATCTCGTTATATACCGCAGGTAGAAAAACCCAAGAAAAAAATAACATTAAACGAAAAGTTCGTCTGGAGTGGAATTGCTCTTTTTGCTTATCTGATAATGGGGCAGATACCGCTTTACGGTGTTACAAATGACCCAAAATTTGATTTTCTGGCCTTTGCTAGAGTAATTTTTGCTGCACAGCAAGGAACACTGCTGGAACTCGGTATAGGTCCTATTGTCACGGCTGGATTGTTGATGCAGCTTTTGAAGGGCTCGGAGCTGATTAAACTAAACTTTAAAAATGCTGATGATCGGTCGCTATTTACATCTGCTACTAAAATAGTTACGATAGTTGTCATTGTTGCTGAAGGTTCATTATATGGTACTAGCGTCTACGGACATTTGGTAGCGAGGCCAGAGTTTATCGCGATTGTAGTGACCCAGCTTGTTAGTGCTAGTCTGATCGTCATGCTGCTCGATGAACTTGTTCAGAAAGGATGGGGACTAGGTTCGGGAATCAGTCTCTTTATTATGGCTGGAGTCGCCCAGGGTATCCTTTGGTCAATCTTTAGCCCGGTACCTGCTCAGGACGGACCTGTGGGGGTTATTCCATTTACTATCGACTCTATAGCACATGGACACTTTGGAGACGCATTCTTTAGATCAGGCCAGCTGCCAAGCATATTTGGATTGATTGTTACAGCGCTGGTATTATTGATACTGGTCTATGTCCAGGGTATTCATATAGATATACCAATTGTATCGACAAAATATAGGGGATTTACTGCAGTATACCCCATAAAGCTGCTCTATACTTCCAATATTCCGGTAATACTTTCTTCTGCTCTGCTTGCTAATGCTGTCTTTATGGGTCAGATGCTCTGGGCCAATTATAATCCTCAAAACGATAATGCAGTCTTTAACTATATAGCACAGTACGATCCGTCCAACCCCCGGAGTCCGACAGGTGGATTATTATATTATGTGACTTCACCAAATAGTCTTGATACGGCTTCTCAGGACCCATTAAGAGCAGTGGTGTATATCCTGTTTATGACTACAATTGTAACGCTTTTTGGTAAGCTATGGGTAGAATTAGGGGGACTCTCACCAAAGTCTGCAGCTAAAAACTTGCTCGATGCCGACGTTCAGGTGCCTGGGTTCAGAAGGTCCGAAAGCTCAGTAGAAGTCTTACTTGCCAAGTATATCCCATCGGTGACAATAGTGGGTGGAATTGTTATTGGCTTGCTTGCGTCTGCGTCCAATGTGCTTAACGTCTTTGGCTCTGGAATTGGGATCCTGCTAATGGTCGATATACTCGTAAACTATTATAACTTGCTTATCAAGGAGCAGGTAGACGTTCACATGCCTAAATTGGCGGCGCTTCGTGGTAGAAAATAAAAATAATGGATATCCTGACGCATCACCAAAAAAGCGCATTGTGGTCGTCGGTATTCCAGGAATAGGTAAAACTACGGTAATATCTAGGGCCGCAGAACTCTTACGTCAAGCAAACCAGAATACTGAGATCGTGGTATTTGGCACATTGATGTTTGAAGAATCTAAAAAATTAGGCATCACAAATAGAGATGACCTTCGTAATTTATCGATAAGTCAACAGAGGTCCTTACAAGAGATGGCTGCTCAAAAAATTCGTGGCATGCAGGCCGATGTATTACTAATAGATACCCATCTTTTTATAAAGACTGTGGAAGGTTTCTACCCTGGACTTCCAATGCATCTAATTAACGCGCTAGGACCCACACATTTTGTAATGATCGCTGCTGACGCACAAGAGATAGTAAATAGAAGAAATAGCGACAAGACAAGACAGCGTGATCTTGCATCAGTCAACCAGATAGAGACGGAATTAGAAATTTCGAGGATAGTTGTATCGTGCTGCTCGGTTATAAGCGGTTCGCCATTTATGATAATTATAAATAAGGAAAATGAGATCGATAAAGCCGCTTCGGCAATTGCCAGCATGATAGGTAAATAATCAAAAAAAATTTAGATGAGTGTGATCCAAGGTACATGAATATTGACTTTAATAATTTGATAATGCAACTTCCTGGGCTTGCTCCGCATTATACCAAGCATCCTATATTTCCAGATATGCTTTCTGCAGCAATTGTTGCGTCTTTGATCTCAATTGGGCTGAACTTTGCAATTGCAATGCTGAGGAAAAAGACTACAGATATAGGCAAAATGAATAGAATTATGAAGGAAACAAATGAATGGAGAAAACAATATACTGATGCGATAAAGAAAAAGGATAAGCCTCGTATCGAAGAACTAAAGAAAAAACAAGCGTATGTAAACAAAATGAGTATGGAAATGCAACAGCAGCAGATGCGTCCAATGTTGATTTATATGGTTCCATCATTTCTCCTCTGGATTATAGTATTTCCAACTATTTTTGGCCAGACCACGGCTCTATCACCAATTCACATACCCTGGATAATGTGTACTGATCAGAACGTCAAGACAGATAACCATCTCTTAAAGAATGGCGAACACAAGGGGCCATGTCTTGTGCCTGGAGAAGTGTTTCTGTGGGGATGGTTTCTTATTACCTCATTTGCGTGTAGCGGCATAATCTCCAAAGTTACCAAAACCGGAATGCCAAGCATAACCGGAAGTTGAAAAACCAGAAAAGAACAAACTTGGGAATAGTTATCGCCGGTCTTCCTGCCGTAGGCAAGACCACAATAGCACAAGAGCTTGCAAAGGAATTTAATTTCAACTTGTATAATGGAGGCGATATTTTAAAGATGCTAGCCAACGAAAAGGGGTATACAACTTCAGGTGGTGATTGGTGGGATACTAGTGAAGCCAAAAAGTTCATGTCTGAACGAAGATCAAATCCATTGTTTGATAAAGAGGTAGATCAGAAACTAGTTGACCTTGTGAAAAATGGTAATGTTATAATAACATCCTACACTCTGCCGTGGCTTGCACCTCAATCATTGAAGTTTTGGCTCAAGGGTTCGCTTAGTAACCGAGCCAAAAGAATGGCAAACAGAGACAATATTGCTGTAAATACAGCCGTAGAAATCATTCAGGAAAGAGATACAGAAAATACTGGGATATATCGGAAGCTGTACGGGTTTGAATTTGGATCTGATTTGTCCGTGTTTGATTTTATACTGAACACCGATTTGCTTTGTTTGGATTCATTGATAGAGATCTCTAAATCGATTATCAGAAAAATAGTAGTCTAGCCTGCTGGAATTTGCTTACTTTTGATTCTAGATAATAATGATAATGATGTCTGTCTGAATAACTATAATGTCTGGATAATAAAATGGTATGATAAATGAAGAATATAATGGTGTTGAGAAGCTACGCTACATTGGCAAAGGCTATAACAACTTTTTTTAGACGTATATAGATGTAGAATAGTGCGCTAATCCGAATTTGTAAATAAAGTAAATAAAGTAAATAAAGTAAATGAAATAAACGATGACTAGCCATATTTAAGAAACCTTTAAATCCAATTCAACTAATCGATTATGATAGGACAATTATGACTACTATAAATAAAACCATGGAAATAAACGCGCCTGTAAGCGAAGTTTTTACTTATTTTGCAAGGCCAGAGCATATGGCTGATCAATTCCCAGAGAATATGGGCTTGAACATTCTACCCATCGAGGTTAAAAACGGCTTTGGAGTAGGAACTATTTTTAGGATTAGTGGAGATTTTGATGGCAAGAGACTTGAGTGGGATTGCGAGACAATTGAATACATTCCACATCAAAAGATTGTCGCAAAAATGATTGAAGGTCCATTCAAGCGCTGGATAATTACAGTAGAGTTTAAGGAGATTTCAGAGAAAAAATCCCTGACTGGTATTACCGTCAATTATGACATGCCAATGGGCCCCCTGGGTGGATTCATGGACAAGGTCAAATTGAAGAAGGTTGCTGAACGAGGAATAGAAAATGGGTTATACAGGGTAAAAGCTTTGCTGGAAGGAACCGGCTCGATTCCAGTCTATATAACTTTGGATGCATATAGAAAGGTTCTCATAGAAAAGGAAAGACGAAATTGTTCAGTATCTGATGCTATTGTTGCACTAGTTAAGGAAAGGCAGTCCGAAGAAGCCGTTCCACGACTCTAATCCCCCATTTTCTACCACCTAGTTTCGTTTAAATATCTCTGTCCTTCCCATGATTCCTGTTGGGTTCGTAGCTCAGCCAGGTAGAGCGTCTGGCTCTTAACCAGTCAATTAGTTACTTATTTGGGTTAAAATGTCGTGGGTCCGAATCCCACCGAACCCGCTATTCATACGGGTTCATATACCACAAGTATCGTAAATGCATTGACAGTGAGAAGGAGGATTGGCCGGAAGCTGGTATGAAGTTTATAATTCGGGAGCCAATTTATCTTGTAGTATTAAAAAATTAAAAATTTCTATTTGGATAATTTTTATCAATGGTTAGATTTGGCCGATTATTGCACAGTAAAATATCATTGTTATATACTTAGGTTAAAGGAAAAAAATGCATATGTCAGAAACAGAAAAAGAAGTTGGAGCTGAAGCAATCCTCGTATCAATAAACTACAAAGACCGGACTTATAGAGAAAGGATTAAAGACACCCATGCGGATAAAGATAAGATAAAAAAAGCTACAACTGCTCTAAAGGCTCTTGGTTTTACCGTTCCGGCAGCAGATGGTATTATAAGCATTTCAATATTTGGAAAAAGAGAAC
>JBQCDO010000263.1:0-12447 GCA_051961195.1 Nitrososphaeraceae archaeon
GAGATGGAATAGGTGGTCATTGTCTACCAAAAGATACTAAAATGTTCTTACAATCTTCCAAGTCGATAAGAAGTAAGATATTGGCGTCAGCAATAGAAGTAGATGAAGATTATAGAAGGTATAGACAAACTAGGAGTATAGTTGTGAATACGGAATCCCAACTCTCGCACAGAGAGGCTAAACCAGACGGCTATAAAGTAATTTAAAGCCCGTCATTTCAATCAGCAGGTAGGACAGCTATGAATACAAAGGAATCTATACTCATATTTGGTGCACATCCTGATGATATAGAGATAGGGATGGGTGGAACTGTAGCAAAGCTATCTAAAAGTGATGATTATGATGTTCATCTTGTGATAGCTACGCTGCCGAATTTTGTTAAATCGGATACTAAAGAGGGACGACAATCAGAGGCATTTATGTCCGCGAAAGTAATGGGTTGCAGCAGCCCAGAGCTTCTTGACTTATCTCCAGAGGAACTGGTTTTTAATAGGAGATTTGTTGGAATTGTAGACAAGATCATTAAGGAAAAAAAACCCGACGCAGTATTCACACAGTGGATCGGGGACTCCCATCAGGACCATCAAGCTCTAACCAGAGCCGTGATAGCGGCCTGCCGCGATTTGAATAATATCTTTATGTATGAAACCACTATCCCGGGCGGTATTACCGAATGCGCATTTCGACCACAACTCTATATAGATATTGCAAAAACGATAGAGACAAAGAAGGAGGCTTTGAATTGCTTCGATTCACAAAAAATCCGATGTGGACAGTACTGGATAGACGCCATTATAGGTAGATGCCGATACAGAGGATATCAGCTAAATACTGAATATGCTGAAGCATTTGAGGTAGTGAGAGTGTCAAAATGGTGATAGCTATACGAAGATCCTGTCGGTTTTGGTCTTAAAAGTAGTGAGGCAGGAGCGAGTTACTCGCCTTTACTATTCCTTCATCGGCGGTCTGTTTATATGTTGCGTACTCGACATAGACTTCATGCCAGTACCTCATACATAATAATCTCTTGTATTTTGTCTCACTAAACTCTTCATTCATAAATATATTCCTGAGCACAATATCCGGTTCGTTTATGCCTGCTACTGCACGCATTGGACATGTCGCAGAAAATCTTGGATTGATCTCAAAAACCTTTATTTCATTTCCCACGCGCATAGCCTGAATATTGACTGCCCCGCGTACCCCTAACTTCAAGGCGATTTTCTCTGCAGGTTGTCGAACCTCGTTAAAGCTATCAATAATGGCCTTGTATGTCTGGCCATGCTTAATTGTTTTTTTGATGGAAATAGATGACATTACTTTAGTACCTTTCTTATCAATGGTTACTCCGGTGGTATATTCAGTATCGTTCCCTCCCAAGTATTCTTGAACCATGGGTTTCCAACCAGCTTCTTCAATCTTAGAAATATTATATTCCAATTCATTCTCATCCTTTGCTACTGCAAAATACAACGAGCCATACCCCTCCCTTGGCTTCACTACTAATGGGAAACCATAGCGTGTTATGAGAGTGGACCTGTCCTCTGGCAAACAGGATTCAGCCCTTGAAAAATTATTAGTTGTTAAGAACTCAAATGTTTTCCATTTATCTCTCGCAAGTTCCAACACCTTCAAAGGGTTGGAAATAATTTTTGCGTTAGTTTCAGCTTCTATTCTTGTCTGTAAACGACCTAGAACTAATAACTCTTCATCTGATCCTACAAAAATGGCATTTATATCGTTCTTCCTAACTATTGAAATAATCTTATCAACATAGTCTGGCGAGGAGGGCCGTGGAATCAAGAATCCTGTACCATTGCACCTGTACAAACCCGCTGCCTGAGCATTAATGTCTGTTGCATTTATCACATAGAAAATTGCATCGTCTTTTGAAGATAAGTTTGCCCAGTTCAGGCATTTAATTATGCCTTCCCCTATGATACCTCCTGACGCAGTAACAAGTACATTAAGTTGAATTCGGCGACTCATTATGTATTGGTATCTTTTACTACAACGTAATTCGACATCTGAGACTATCTAACTAGGCAAATTGGTGCTGCAAAATCGTCATTGGTAATGAGGCTTTGTTTCCATTGGGCCTCAACTTCACGTAGACCAAAGTTTACAGCATAATCGATAATGCATGGTTTTAGGGCAACTGCTGCTCTTGCTTTAGCAGCAATCTTGATTAAGCTACGAACTTTTCGCTGAGATTCCTTCAAAGTAAACAGTTCATCGAGGAGTTTTTTCACTGATTGTCCGGATTTGATTTTCATATTACGTTCATCGATTAATGGCATTATTTGTTCAGCAAATTCAGTGTCCATAGATTTCAGTCTTTCGAGGTAGGATTTCAATTCAATTTCGCTGCTTACTTTCATATTAGTCAATGCTTCGGATTGCCCGATTCCGCTGTATATATCTGCAGAGGGCCAAACAGTCGTCAATGGCATGTTAACTGCCATGCGCTCAAATACTAAACTGCCCACTAACATATATCCAAGGCTGCCTCCTGTCCCGGAAGCATAACATCCTATGCCAAGATCTCTGGCTAATAGTAATAAAATGGGAATAGCTCTAGGAGATATGGAATGTAATGACTCGCGAGACAAGTCAATGTTATTCCGAGAGCCGATTTGTATTCGAAGATCATTCTTGCATGCTATGCATTTGCCAACTAGATACAATTGCTCCAGCTTATTTTCAATTATCTTTGCTGAACCCTTGCTCCCACACCCGCAGTGGATCCAAACCGGTGCATTTAGGTAAGAGCTAGAACTAACACCGGTGTTAATTCCCCGACTATTGAATATTGCTTCACTCTCACTTAAAGCTAGGGCGTACTTTTTGTAGTTGGAAATCAAGAACTTGAACCCATCTTCGAACACTTCTGGTATATCAGATAACCTGACGAATAATGTATCGTATCCCCAAATTGTATTTACTAAACGAGATATAATAAATGAATTAAAATCAGCATAAGACTTACATCTTGAGTACGATTCTGCAACTTGATCCCACATCTCATATAAATTTTTCAATAGCTGAGATTTTTCTGCCTTGCCCGGGAACAATGAAGAATTTGAGTTTCGTATCCAAGATGTCACTTGCTTTCGCCAATAGTCTATTAAAGAACTTCTTGGTGCTTGCATGTTACACATTAAGCGCCATCTATCGTGAGTCTTAATTGGGAATCTAAGCTCAAGTATGCCATTAGAATGATGTAGGCTTGGTAGCTGAGCATGCCGAATCCAAAACTCATCCATAAAATCATGGTCGACTATGAGAAACAGATTCACAAATTTCCTACTACTGTCTCTGCATTCGGCTATGGATTTCAAGCATTGCAAAAGGATAATTTTCTTATACACTCCAGCAAATGCAAAAAGGTTTGGCTGATGAATCGAGACTAGTATTTCGGTTGAGGGGTTCTTTAGCGAAGCAATGCTCTCCTTGATATTAGGTGCAGTAGTGCCAGCCTGGTTATGAAAATTTTCTATATGCTTTCCTATTCTTGCTCTATTTACTCCAACCATCTCACTCAGGACGACGGATCGGCCACTTCGTGTAAGTAATTTCTCGGCTGCCTCAGATAGGCTCTCTGGAAAGGAAGAGATATAATTTGAAATCAGTTGATTTCCAACGGTATCAAATTTCGAAAATAGAGATCTAACGCTATGTCGTTGTCCTATTTCCGATGTAGCCATGTATTTATTTACTAACATAAGAAATCCCAACCATTATATAAATTTCCGTTCAAAGATAGGCTATATATCAACTAGATACACGTGAACTCTGAAACGCAAGCAATTTAAGAAATTTTAATCTATTTCATAGTAGAGAATAAACTAAGATAATCACTTCTTATCAAGATATAATAATATAGTAGAAGAATCTTATATTAAAATCATCAATAAAATGCATCTATACCGTTAGTACATGCATCTAATACAGCTTGATAGATGTACTATTCTATAGATCCCTCGGCAGCAGCTATTAGGTGATTTATATTCTCGAAGCATCCTATGGACTCAAGCTTATGTGCGTCACTTCCCAGATGAAATTTTACCCCCATGCGTTTGAAGGAGGCTATCCAATCTAATGGCGGTCTACGATATTTGGAGTTTAACTCGACGACTTTCTGATTTCTTACTATTTCCTCTGCTATTGAATCTATTTCAAAAGCGCTCATCTTGAAGTCCGGCTCCGGAGCCAGATGGCCAATAACATCCACGGTAGGATCCTGTATGGCTAATTTGAGGGCGTCAATCCAATATTCCTTGTTTCCAAAAATAGTGTGAAAACTCGCAATCAAAAAGTGTTCGCTTCGATATTCCTGTGGACAATCAATGCTGCCATTTGAGAGGATTTTTGCCTCAAATCCAGATATAATTTCTATAGACGAATTTCTAGCACACATTTGTATTTCGCCTAAATATTTTGGGATCCACTCAGATGTTCTTCTGACATGCTCGGTAAAGGCGATTTTCCTTAGACCTATATTTTCTGCAAAGTCAATTACGTTTTTTATTGTTAGATCTGAATCGGAATGATCATTGTACGTCGAATGGATATGATGATCTGCTGACTTATCCATGGATTAATCTATCAGAATACACATCCACTTGGTCGGTCTTAAATGTAGCAGCAAATTTCTATTTATATAAATATTTAATACATTGTTAAATGTAGAGTACATCTTGGTAATGTCCGTTGGCTAGACCGGAAATATCTGTTGTACTTATTCCAGGCGCGGCCGCACCAGCGGGCATAAATGCAATAAAGTCATTGAGGATGGGTGGCTATAAAGGCAAGATTGTAGCGACGGATTCAAGCTATCTTTCCGCTGGTTTTTTCATGTCTGATTTCAATGAGGTAATTCCTGAGGCTGATGATCAATCATTTCTTAAGAGGCTATTAGAAATAATCAAAGGACATAAGGTTCAGGTTCTTATGCCTACTTCTGGATACGACATTTATCCATACAGCGAACATCGGAAGCTGCTTCTAGAAATGGGAGTTCATGCTATAGTCAGTGACAGAAAGAGCCTTGAAATTTGCCGTGACAAAATGCAAACCTATCAATATTTGCGTCATGATTTTACTCTGCCAGCTACCACTGATAATGCTAATCATATTAACCAATTTCCTGTTATCGCAAAGCCAAGGTTCGGCAAGGGCAGCCGAGGTATAATGAGAATAGATGATGAATCTGAATTAAAATATGTTTCATCAAAAATGGATGATTTGATATATCAAGAGTTCCTTCCAGGAACAGAGTACACCATCGATGTGCTGTGCGATTTAAATGAAAAACCGTTGACAGCAGTGCCCAGAATTAGAATTCAAACTAAGGCGGGGATTTCTACAAAGGGGAAAATAGTAAGAGATGCCAAACTTGAAGAGATTTGTATGAATATTGCCAGTCGTATAAGGATAAGGGGACCATGTTGTATTCAAATGAAGGAAGCTTCAGACGGAAGCCTGAAGTTGGTCGAAGTCAATCCTAGAATGGGTGGAGGCACAATTTTCACAACTTTAGCAGGGGTAAATTTTCCGTCACTTTTACTCGATCTTTTAGAAAACAAGAAAATCGTTATACCCAAAATTGAGGAAGTTACTATTCTGAGGTATTTTGAAGAGATCGTGATAAGGAATGAAGAACAGAGAGATATTGAAACCAGCCTTATTCCAAAACAAAACTATTTAGCCTAGTACTGGGGCTTTCGGCCAGGCACTGCTTGAAGATAGGAATGATTTAGTTGCTTGCTCAGCCTCATCAAAACACTCAAAATTTCAGAGCTTATATATGAGTTAACCGAGGATTGAGGACAAAACCCTATTCTAACCTCATCAATAACTAATTATTTGGAGTTTATGAAAATCAATTGCTTCCGGACATCAATAACATCCTTACAGTTGTAAATATGCTTATCCACGTATTCCATGTGAGCCTTCCAGTGTTCGTATTTTGTCTGCTAGGGTGGTATGACGCTACAAGAGTATTATTCTTGTTGATCGAATACGATTTTCCATGCCTAAACACAGCTGGTTCCAACTGGCAGACCCTATGATATGTATTAAAAGCAATCAGTCCTAGCGTAAGGACAATCCGGACCGATTTCAGAACTCGTAATTCCTTCAAGAGGTATTTTGAACAGTTTTCTATTTCGGAACGCAGTGGTGTGTTATCAGGGGTGCACATCTTATGACTGATGTGATGTAAGCGTTGCTTAATACGAGTCCATCGTCCCTATGGTCACTAGTTTGTCTATTTGCGAATTTCAACTCATATAATGCCTTTATCAGCCAATCTCCAGAGCTATCACCCGTAAACTTTCGTCCAGTTCTGTTGTCTCAGTGAGCGGCGGGTGCTAGACCAATTATTAATACCTCGGCTCTTGGGTCTCCGAAGCTTGGCACAGGTCTTGACCAATATTACTCGCTCACAAAACGTTTGGTTTTTATTCTTCCGATATTAGTCGAATACCTTAAAAGACGGGGGCACAGAGTGCAATCAACTATCTGTTTTTTCAAGGCAGATAAGAAGATGTCGTCTCGACGTTGCAAAATATTCAGACTAACTACGATCAAAAGCACATTTAGAATTTTCTTTAGATCTTGAATGTATGGTGATAAAATCCAGATTTAGATCCTCTATACCCCATTCCGAACACTCGAAAATAAGTTAGATGATTTACAATCGCCACATGGCAGTTTGCGTATGACTGTTACTTCGTATGATCAACACTAAGCAAGAAGTCGTGTCGGAGCTCTCGACAGTTGCAAGAATATGTTATTTATTCTTCCTAATTGAAGCCTTTGTATAAGAGGAAAAAGGTATAACCCTGTGCTGCCGTTGGACGAGTCGGTAGGGTGGCTTTCATTGATGATCGCTCTAACGCTTCTTGCATACAGGATCAACGCGATCGATGTTTACGGCGCCCTTGCCGCAGTGCCAATAGGATTCATTGCCTTGTTTTTCGGAGGTGTCTCGTGGTTTTTGGCATTGCTTTCATTCTTTCTGATTGCATCATACTTTACTAAGCATAAATATAAACAAAAGGAATCCGCGGGCTATTCGGAAAAAAATAGAGGCGCTAGGGGCTGGGCGAGTGTCTTGGCTAACGGAGGTTTACCTGCTCTATTTGCAATTATATACTACATTTCAGGTAATAATAATCTGTATTTGTTCTGCTATGCTGGTTCGCTAGCATTTGCCTTGGCCGACACAGTTGCAACTGAGGTTGGGTTACTAAGTGAATCCACTCCGAGATCTATTTTGACTGGCAGGACTATTCTAAGAGGACACTCTGGAGGGGCGACACTAAGAGGCGAGATTGCAGCAACTGTGGGCTCCATGATCATTGGGACTGTTTGTGGCTCCCTTTTTTCCAGCAATATTGGCCAATTTTTAATAATCTTCGTTGCATGCGTAACATCAGGCATCTTGTCTACGAATGCGGATAGCGCTTTAGGGGAAACCTTGCAATGCAAATACCGATGCACAATATGCAGTAAATATTCAGAAACCAAGATCATCCACTGTAATGCTGTTACGATTCGAGACAGAGGTTTTCGACTTATTGATAATAATATGGTAAATATTCTAAGCTCATTTATAGGAGCGACGTTATGTTCATTTTTTATATTGGCGTTTAACAGTTTATTATAAATGCTTCTTACGGCTTTCTGACATCTGGTCACGTACTTGAATATTGTTATGATTTGCGACATACTGCTAGTGGTTGGTACTAGGCGCCGACTAAGAGAGCAGTAATACTTTTTAGTTAAACATTGCTATCCATCTAGTAATTCGTGAAGACTTTCAGAGTCGCTGTTGTGCAGATGAAATCGTCAGAGTCGAAGGCTGAGAATCTCAGCGTTGCCATTGAATATATCCGTCGTGCGGCAGAGAATAAGGCTAGCGCCATTTGCTTCCCAGAATTTCTAATGAGCTACTCGCCGGTAGAGCAAGATGTGAAATCCTTGGCTAAAACCGCCGAAAAAGTGAACAAAGGGAAATTCATTACCGCACTGCGACGAGCAGCCAGAGTCAGCAATATTCCCGTGATTGCAACTGTTTATGAGAAAGCCGATAATGTTGTCGAACAACGGGTTTACGATACTGCGGTAATGATTGATTCGAAGGGAAAAATCTCCTCGGTCTATAGAAAGCTTCATCTGTACGACGCCCTGGGATTCAAAGAGTCGGCCAAATTCATAGCAGGCGATAAAATCAATAAACCAGTAAGGTTTGGATCTGCCAGGGCAGGAATCATGATTTGCTACGACATCAGATTTCCTGAAATATCGAGGATACTTGCAGGAAATGGTGCTGATGTGCTTATTGTCCCTTCCGCTTGGGTTCATGGAATATTAAAAGAGGAACATTGGCAGACGATGCTTAAAGCTAGGGCCATTGAGAACGGATCCTTCGTAATCGCACCCGATCAAGTTGGGAATATCTATACGGGAAGAAGTATGATTATAGATCCCTTCGGTGTAGTTCTTTTGGATATGGGAATAATGGAGGGTATGGAAATCATTGAAATTGACACGTCTAGGATTAGTGAGGTAAGGAAATCGCTACCACTACTTGAAAACCGCCGCACTGACGTATACAGTAATAATCTGGAAATTTTTTCTAAGAACTGCAATGTAGAAAAAAAATTTTCAAATACTCGTTAAGATTTCATCTGAAAGTCAAACGGCAGCATAGACGCAGTTTTTCAATCAAAAATATCGCTAGGGCTTTCTGATGCCCCCTAATTGAGATTTAGACAACCGCAATTGGTGACCACGATCGATAGTTCCTGGTACGCATTTGTATTATCATATGATATTAGTCATAAAAATATGTCCAATCTTTCATTACAATTTCTTCTGAAGGATGTTCTCGGGACCGATCCCTCGGATATTCGGATATTTATACCCACCATAGGCTATAGCAAATTGGACACCATAAAACGCAATTTTGTGCCGGCCAATGCTGTATCTGTACATTTTTATACTCAAAAATGTAATTTGCGAATATGACTAATAAGGTCTGTGTTCTAGGGGCAGGTAGCACCAGATATGGTAAGCTTAACGAGAGTATTATAGAACTGGCTTTGAATGCGTCCAGAGAAGCAATACTATCAGCGGGTATCAGCCCAAAGGATATTGGAGCTGGATACATATCTAATGTTTTTGGGGCTGCTGACAAGCAAGTTCATATCGCACCAGTAATCATGAGCAATCTGGGAATTCCCTATGTTCCTGGCCTTACTATAGAGTCAGCCTGTGGCTCCGGTTCCGTGATGCTCAGAGAGGCCTTTGCAAATGTTTATGCGGGATTTTATGATTGTGTTTTGGCGGTAGGCGTAGAAAAAATCACGCATACTGGAACCACGCAAAGTACCACACTCTTCTCGTACTGTTCTGATTTCTTTTACGAAGGTGGTAATGGTGCTTCTTTTCCAGGTCTTTTCGCTTCTATTGCCAGGGCCTATCTTTCTACCCATAAAGCCACTGAAGAGGATCTAGCCTATGTTGCAGTGAAAAACCACGACAATGGAATACTTAATCCAAAAGCACATGTGAGACGAAAGATAACAATAGATGACGTATTGAATTCTCCAGTTGTAGCATCCCCCTTGAAGCTTTATGACTGCTGTCCATTCTCGGATGGAGCATCAGCACTTATACTTTGTAGTGAAAAATTTGCCAAGTCCATAGGTAGGCCATATGTTGAAATTATTGGCTCTGGAAGAGGTGCTTCCCCCGCCGCTGTACAAGGCAGAGCAGACATTACGACCATACCAAGTACAGTCAATGCAGCAAAACAGGCATATAACATGGCAGGCGTTACTCCAAGTGATATTGACTTCGCTGAAGTACATGATTGTTTTACAATTGCGGAAATCATCGACACTGAAGACCTGGGATTCTTTGAGAAGGGTAAAGCTGCGTCTCGGATAAGGGAAGGTGATACAAAATTGACCGGCAGAATTCCTATAAATCCGTCCGGGGGGTTAAAGGCAAAGGGTCACCCAATAGGTGCTACGGGTATTGGACAAGCAGTAGAGGTATTCGAACAGTTCACAGGTAAGGCAGGGCAGAGAACTATAAAGGATGCCGAGATAGCCCTAACTCATAATTTTGGAGCTACTGGTGCTAGTGCTGCGGTCCATATTTTTAAGAAGGTTAAATAATAGATGCCTCCTACGAAGCAGGAACAAGAGGATGGACCCAGTGTTCGGGATAAATTTATTAAATCAGCGACCAAAGGAAAGATACTTACTAATCAATGCACAAATTGTGGTCAATACATGCTCGAAACCGTATACTTTTGTGATAAATGCGGCAAAAATTCCTTCAAATCTGTCGAACTTGATGGAATTGGCACGGTAGTTACCTATACAATACTCGCGGTTGCACCAGAGGGTTTTGAAGATGCAGGATCGTATGCCTGGGTAGTTTTCAAGTTGATCGATAAACCCATTAGAGCATCTGGCTTTTTGAGTAATGTTGCAACTTCAGGCGATCTACCCTTAGGCTCAAAAGTCATGGTTATAGGTTACGACGAGAAACACGGTCTACTCCTGAAGAAATCAGACCAAGCTGAGTGATTGGTCAGTTAAGGGATAGCCAGATCAGCTTATTATACCTGGAGTAGACCACATATAAAACTGCTGCAGATTAATTGGCATGGCAATGTCGTTATTCTCAGCCTAGGTCTAACAGGAATGAAAGAATATTACGCTGGACTAAATGCCAACAGACCAAAGTCATGCGTTCAAGCCATCATCCCAGCTTTTCGAACTTTGCAATCCATCTTCCTGATTTAGTTTCCAGTATGATATTACCAATAAAGGTACCATTGCTATAGACTTTCGCAAATTCTTGATTAATACCAAAAAAAGCCTGGACAATATTACCTTTCTTGTGATATCCAGCCTCGATAACCTTCGCACCGACCTTACTACTGACGCGAACGACGACCTGTCGAGCAAAGGACCAATCACCTTTCCAGGAAATCATCTCAAATTCTCCGAAATTTTTTGTTGTAAGATGACTGCCGCTGAGTGTAGCTTCAAATTTCTTATTGTGTTTCTTTGAATACGAGTTCATCCAGTCTACACATCTCTCAGACTTTGACTTTTCAACTGCAAAATTATTGGCCCCAGCCAATTTACGATACTCTATATCCACTCAGTATGTATATTATTTTCCACTGATAATAACCCGCCTCGAATAATTTCGTTTCTTAATCACATTATCTCAGCTGATGTATTTTCATCTACAAATAATTAATATAATGAAGGCATCGGATCATGGTTCCATACATACCTGGTCACAAGGTAGCGTGGTATTATGGTATTATGGTATTATGTACACCAAAAAACTCCCAAGAATAATTCCAGCTACAATTATACAGGTCACTATTACTCCCTTTTTTGTAGTCCTGCGTTTTGTGTTATTTACCTCGTTACTATACCCTTCTTCCAATAGTGCACTAAGTATAGTATAATCTCATATATATTTCACATCCCATATTGCGAAAACGGAATCTGTGCCTTTTCCTGTTTGGTGAAGCTAGTGCGCTATTATATTTAACGATCATATCTTTTTAATATAATACGGAGGAGAATAGAGTCTAACTATTAATCCACTCTAGTCAATAAGTTCCCTGACTAACCTATTTATAGTCGCACTAGAACTTGAGTTTCTTAAGATAACATGCTGGTAAACAGGCGGATCAAATTAGAGCCAAATCCAAGAATAGTACTCAAAGATATATATTGTGTCGACTAAATAATGGTAAATATGACATTGCGAAACGAAATTCAAGGAGCGGTGTTTTTGATGCATAAATCATATCTAAATGCATACATGAGAGAGTGCCCATTTTAGCAAATGGAGAGAGAACTCAACAATACATCCAAACTTCAGTGTCTTTACCACAGGTACAAAGACATAATATTTTTTAATAAGAACATTATATTAGCTGGTTTAGCGTCATTAATAGTAGGTAGTATAATAACTCAAGTTTATGCCCTTCATTATGGATATACCAACAATTTTACGAATTCTGTTTTGTCATTAGCAACCGAGTACTCTGTTTTCTTCCCACTGTTTGCAATCCTCTATTACCGTGATAATAAATTCCGGTATCTGGATCCAGTTACTGGGAAAAGAAACGTCGATAGAATTAAGAGCGATGTAAAGAAATTAGTAGCAACTTTTTCGGTATCCGAATTGATATACTCATCTTCAAAGGTCTTGATCGGGTTTCAGATGCTTCAAATGGCATTGTTGGCTCCGTACCAGGCAGCCGTGGCTAGCACGATGATGTCATGGATACTGTCAGCGGCTTCAATTAATGTAATGATCAAGGCCCTTAAGCTTTTCAGAAAGTAGTCCTGTCAAAGTAATCGTGTCAGATTATGAAGGTAATCTCTT
>JBQCDO010000264.1:0-8194 GCA_051961195.1 Nitrososphaeraceae archaeon
CTGCTTCAGCTAAAATATGTATGGATATTGCTTATCTACATATTTAGCTAGTGCCTAACCACACTCAATAATGTGTAACTCTTTAATATAATGCAATACAAAAGTCGCTGATATGACAAAAGTTGAATATCAAACACAAATTAATGCACCAGTACAAAAAGTCTATGAATATTATACAGATCCAAACAACATACAAGAAGCATGGCCAAGAGATATAATTAAAGAATCCAAGGATGTATCAGGTTCAAAAAATGAAGAAGGCTCAGAAATGAGAGTTAAAGGTCAATACATGGGAAAAGAAGAAGAAATGAGATTACAGGTAGTAGACAAAGAAGAAAATAGAAGATTAGTTACAAAACAAATCCAAGGTCCATTTAAAAGATGGGATAGTATACAGGAATTTCAAGGGAATGGGACAAATACTACACACGTGAAACATTCAATTGATTTTGAGCTACCAACAACCGGTAAAATTGTAAATATGCTATCAGGTAGCCAAGCAGATAACAAAATAAGAGAAGCACTAGAACAAGCGGGACAGACAGTAAAGCAAAAGCTGGAATCTGGTACAAGATAAGAAAGGAATAGGTGAGAATATTCTTATGTCAGCTAACAGACATGAAGTAGGTCACTTTGAAATACCCGCAGAAAATGTAGATGGTTTGAGGAATTTTTATTCATCACTGTTTGGATGGGAGTTTGAAAAGGCTGAAACACAAGGTTACTACATGGTAAAAAATGCTGGGATTAGTGGAGCATTAATGCAAAAAGAAAGTCCACAACAAGTATCAACTCAATTTGTCAATGTGGAATCTATAGAAGATTATATAAATAAAGCAAAACAACTAGGGGCAAGGGTTGTAAAGGATAAACACGAGATATCAGAAGGATACTATGCTGTATTAGAAGATCCACAAAGAAATTCAATTGGACTATGGCAGAACAAATAAGTCAGAACCATCTTTCTATTTTCCTTTTATTTTCCTATTCAGAGAAATTATTTCATTTAAGATATATGCATTATGAAAATAGGGTATCCTTGTATCAATAACAGTATTCCACGTAATGCTTCTTCCACTTTTAGATTAGCATCTTATTCTGAAAGCAAGATGATTCAAACAGTTAAAGACAATGTATTTCATTTACATCAAATTCTAAGGTATAATGTCAAAAACAATTTATTATTTTTTAGGATTAGCTCATGTCTGATTCCTTTTGCATCACATCCGGTTTGCAAATTCGCTTGGCACAAGTTTTTTCAATCAGAGCTGAAACAAATTGGTGATTACATTAAAAGACATAACATCCGCATATCGATGCATCCTGATCAATTTGTTGTTCTTAACTCGTCTAATGAAAAGATAGTACAAAATAGTATTAATGAATTAAAATATCATTGTAATCTCTTAGATACGATGCATCTTGATTATACAGCAAAGGTGCAGATACATGTGGGAGGGGTTTATGGAAATAAAGTACATGCAATAGATCGATTCATCAAAACGTATAACAACAGTACACAGTTAGCAGACGATTCGATTAAAAATAGGCTTGTTATAGAAAACGATGACCATCTTTATAGTCTAAAAGATTGCCTTTACATAAATCAATGTACTGGCATACCTATTGTCTTTGATAACTTTCACTATGAATGCTTTGTTAACAATACCAAAGAATTAAAGGTAAAAGAAGAGGTGTCGATACGAAATCCTCTTCAGAAAGCAATGTCTACTTGGAAAATTAACAATGATGGCCTACCAATGGTTGATTATAGTAGTCAGGACATAGGAACTATTGATAATTATAGCGGTGTTATGAATAGAATAGGAAAACATACAGAGAGAATTGACATTAAATCTTTCAAGTATTTTATAAAACAAACTGAAGGTCTGGATTTTGATATAATGCTAGAAATAAAAGACAAAGAATTAAGTGCGCTAAAGGCATTAGAGATTGTGAGAAAGAAATAATATGCTTTACTGGATACAGGATGGTATGGGACAGTACTACTACTGTGATGCTATTCTCATCACCTTACCCCAAAAATCTTGAAAATTAGAAAAAAGGCAGTGATGTTGTGAAATGTCAGAGGGCCCAGAGGTAAAACTAATCGCTGAAAACATTTGTCGATCTATTTGTGGACAAACAATTGACAAGGTTTATTGCAGGCCTAGTATTGGCAAGGAATTCGCTAATAAGATCATAGGAGCTACAGTAAAGCAGGTTGAAACATATGGTAAAAATATAGTTATTGCTTTTTCGACTGGGATATATCTTCGTAATCATATGCTAATGTGGGGAAAATGGAAAATATATGATAGGCAACAATTTGAACAAGGGAAGTCAGAAGCACCTCCGCAGAGTAAACTGAAACGGGTGATATTGTTAACCAGTAAACATACTACACATGACCCAGTCATAAAGAAAAATGGATATGCTAATGACGTGAGTAATGGGAGTACTATTGATGTACGTAATGATTCCAGAGTGAGACTTATGCTATTTACAAAATACAAAGTTGCAGTCCAGTTTAATGGCCCTATACTAAAATTTTCTATTGAAAATCCAGTAAATCTTGAGCCTATCGCAAAACTAGGTCCTGATCCGCTACGACATGATTTTGATATCAATGATCTTAAAAATGGGCTACATCAATGGATGAACGATAACAGCACTACTTTGATCGTAGATTTGCTACTAGATCAAACATTCGTAGCTGGCATAGGTAATAAATACAAATCAGAAATATTATTTCTATCTAAAATAAATCCATTTGTGACTATCAAAGATATTCCACCAAAATCAATGAAAACACTATTACACCAAATTCCGTCTGTTCTCAATATTGGATATAGAAACTCAGGAACGACAAAATTAGTACATAAAACCGTGGGCAAGATCGATAATAATAACGGTAATAATACCAGAAGGTGGAGTGACAAACATTGGGTCTTCAGGAGAGGTGGAAGGCCATGTTGGAAATGCAGAACCAAAATTATAACAGATTATAAATCGAGTGCCAGGATTACCTTTTTGTGTCCTAAATGTCAGCAACCCGTATTGAAGGGATAACCATTTGCCAACAATGAAACAGTAGAGAAAAAAATTACAATAGCTCTTTTTGTAATTACCGTGAGCATGTCTCGAGGCATCGCCTAAATCGGAGAGTGTGTTATCCGCATGACATAGATTACAAGATAGTAATTGTTTTAATAATTTGTTGTAAATGAGATAAAGATATGTATGAAGAACATACGATAAAATGTTCATCATGTGGCAAATTGTTTACATCAAAAGAAAACGAGACTGTTTGTAATGAGTGTTACAAAGAGCTTGAGAATATAAAATTGTGAATCTAATTATACAAACTTAGCAACCTATTATGAGTCTCAATTTTTAAGCGTAAGCCATAAGTGCACTCCGTCGGCAACACTATTAGCTAGAAGTCTGACCGATACCAACTATGCTGTAAAACTAATTTCTATTATCTGGCATACTAAATGATGTGTAGCACCTGGTGTTAATTTTTCATCACGAAGTGCGTTTCCTATATTGCCTGCCAGCTTGTGCAAGATACAAAAAATTCTATTGCTTCAGATGAATCAGGATCTTGTCCAAGTCTTTATTATCTGAGATGCTTTCTGTTCTGTTTCTTGTAGCTTCGAAGAATGTAACGAGCCTGATAATCTCTGTATTAGTTGCTCAAGCTTTCTCTGCTGATTGCCTGCCTCTTTTCTCATTTGATCCAATTTGACATCCATTTCATATTCACTTAATAGTCCTCTTTAGGAAAGCGCTTTAACTGCTTTTTGTACTGCCATTTCCGGCATCGTTATTCTTTTAGTCCACGACCTAATTTGACGGACTCTTTTACACTATCAATTTGTATGTCATCACTTCTTGTTATTAGTTTTGAAAATGTAGGATGAGCATTTTTTCCTAAGATAATTGCTTCTTTTCCTTTTCTGAGAAATGATAATGTCAAACCGTTATCTGTAAGTTGCTGGGAAAATTCTTTTGCTGTTTTTAATTTATCAAATAATCCTATTCTGCTTACAGTTGGAGTCTCTGCTAAATGAATAACATCCGGATTAATAAAATCAATATCTATCTGTTCTCTGTCTTTAATGATTTCAATTCTAAGTGTAGATTGCCCTTTGATATCAATATCAATAGTACCATCTTTTATTGTTTTAAGAGACTTTGTAAGCAGGTCCAGTATTATTGGTCCAGTCTTATCATCATCATCCTGATCGTTATCAGCCATAGTGGTCTATATACAATTGATTAATTCTATTACTTTTCTCTTTTTCCCCAGTCTTAAATCCTTATGTTGGAATGATCTGTTTTCTATCATTCCCTATTAGATGCTGTAGTTGTCCATACTATTTTTCCATTCACTACCCACTTTGCACCGCCTAAATCCCTGCCATCAGGACCCTTCGCTTGTGGTACATCAATTTCCAGATCATCAATGTTAATCGTAGTAGACATGTTTGTACCTACTATTTTACTTACCATTTCACCCATTATTTGAGCCCATTGACTGGGAGCATTCTTGTGATTTGGGTTGATATCGTTATTATGACTCATGTTTCTAGCATATAATGTACATGATAATATATTATACTTACATCTAAAAATAGATCTCCCTACGGTAACATGGCATCTTCTATTATTATACTCAAATATAGATTGATTGAGATCTAATTTTTTATAATAAAATTAAATAGAATAAAACATTACAGACTTGGACACTGGAAAGATCCAGAAATATGAAACGTCATTCAGAGTGTCTTTATTTGTAGACCAGAATTTGCAAATAATAATTCTAGACATTCATTACAATTATGAGATGCTCTTCGTTTTGTATTATATAGCTGCTATTATCAGTTGATAGCAATAAGAGGATATATGTTGACAATGGCTTCTGTTCTCTCAGACGTTTCCTGATGCATTCACGGACAAATCTATCAATTGCTTACCGAAAAGAATGGATTATTTCTTTACTGAAAAGCTCTATTTGTTCGATGTAATTGTTTATTGGCCAAAAGTGAATATTATTTACTCCTGCTTCAAGAAAAGCCTTTATCTTTTTTATACATTCGTCTACAGATCCGAAGAGAAGCAATCTCTCTAACTCATTTGCAGGCCGTCCAAGTACAGGAGATAATACATCATTTACTATCTTGTTACTTTTTTCTTTATTATTATAAATATAGCCAAACATCGACACAAGATGATTACTAAATCCAGCAGTATCCTTGCCCATATCTTTCCTATAGGATAGTAGAGTTTTCCATTTCTCCTTGAATTTATCGGGTGTTATATTGTAAGCCGATGCCATCCATCCGTCGCCATACTTTGCTACTCTTCGTAGTCCTGGTTCAGACGAGCCCCAGCTTCCAATCAATATGGGAGGATGGGGCTTTTGAATTGGTGCTGGTGCAACAACTATTCTTTTGAATTTATAATACTTACCATTATAGTCTACCTCATTTTCACTCTCTTGTTTCCAAAGTAAATTTAGAATTTGTAATGATTCATCAAATCTTTTCCACCTGTCCTCAAAAGCAATTCCGCAAAGATCATAATCTACTTTGTATGAACCAGGACCAACTCCTGCAAATAGTCTCCCAGAGGACAAAATGTCTATCCCAGCCAAAGCCTTGATACAGACAATTGGATTTCTTGCAACTATGTTCAATATAGAGGTCCCAATTTTTATCCTACTAGTGATAGCAGCAACTGCAGATAATGTGGTTAATGCATCAAGCCAACTTGTTGTTCTAAACACAATATGATCATTTACTCCTAAATAATCATAACCTAGATATTCTGCTTTTTTTGCATAAGAAAGTATTTGCTCTCTAGAATGATCTGCTTCTCCTTTAAACTTTATAATTGGTAGGTGTAGTCCAAAGTCGATAGGTTGCTTCAATAGACTAGATAGTTATCAGAATATATCACATAAAAAGATGAACCAAATTTCTCGGTCTGTTTGTGTCTATTTTGCCTTTGCGTTTATCTTGTCTTAGACTATCAACACGAAATGTTAGTAAATGAGCCTATAATAAAAAATGATATACAGTATGTATATGTACTCATGACTGGATAGTGAAAAGATATGGTACTAATTCACGCTTATAGAATAGTGGCGGCTTCAATTGATAGAGTATGGGACGTTATCTCCGATATTGATAGGGACCCTGACTTCTGGCGAGGTACTAGGCACATAAAAAATATTAGCAAAACAGAAAACACTGTCGAAAGAGAGGTGGTAATAGCCTTCAGAAATGCTGTATGCCAAGAGATCGTAACAATAGATCCAAAAAAGTCAATCAATATAGAAATAATCGAAGGACCAATGAAAGGCAAGAAAACGATTGCACTTAGCGCTATTGAAAATAATTTTACTAGAATTGACGTAGAATGGGACATCACGATAAACGGCCTTTTTGTAATCTTCACTCGAATTATAAAAAGGCACATCTTGAATGGAACTCAAGAAGCATTAGAAAGAATATCAAAAAAAGTAATTCTGGAATCGCAATAAATCAATTATGCAGCCCAAACAGTTACACATACAAATGACAAGTAAGAGAATGCACGAACCGTAAAGGAACTGCGCTGATGATAAGGTTAGTAATAATATATAATTTGATACAATTATTGTCTAAACTATCGCTAATTAGGTCAGGTATATAACCGCATTTGTATGGCCGGTATGGGAACATATAAATTTTCACGTGTGAATCTCATAAAGGAATATTATAGGTATTGTTAGTTTTGTATTTTCTATTCTATACTTAACCTTCTATCATTGTAGACACGTTTTGTATAGCAATGGGGAAGGTGCTACCTATGAGGTAGACCCTGACCATCTGTGGTTTACTAAGGATGATATGAAGATTGCCTTAGAAACTATAGATTACATTATGTAGCACTCTAAGATAAAAGCAGCAGACATATAGCTAGAAGAACTATCGGAAATGATACAGAACATATCCGGTTCAATATATTCCTGTTCATATCGTTAATAACACTCGCATATATACCAACAAGACATAGCCAAAAGCAACAACCAGCCTATCCACAGTAGGTGTAATGTAAAGTTTCCTAATGTCCGTTCCGTGTTTGCAGACAGACGTTGACTCAAGACACATTGACGGCTGTAGTGGCTGGCTGACATTACCACTGCAGCGCGTTCAATGTTGTATAGTACTATTAAAAAGTCTGACTGATAGCCCTTGGAGATTTAGGAGTGATCTTTACTCCAATGAACGTGGGATCAAAATGCTTTTAATCTTATCTAATGTAGATCTTTCTAATGAAGGCATTTATTTATTACGCACAACAGATTTCTTTGTTATCGCAATTGCATTTATAGGGTTCTTGCAAACAAACTGGACAGATCATCGTACCACAACCGATACATGTATTATCGACTTTATTGCAGCCCCAATGCTTACAATCGTTCATAGTACACATATTTTGTACTATGGATACTCTATTTATGGCATTTGGTTGTGGATAGTTATGACAGGTTAGCGTAACATCGGTATAAGTCATGGACTCGCGTCCAAACGATCAAATCGACGACAAGCTGGTGGATAGAAAAACTGTTACCACGGCTTACATCTATTAGCAATGTAATACAGTTTGTGCGAAGGCAGATTGTGCGCCTAGCATTAGTGTTGCGCCTAGCATTAAGACTGCAATTACGCCTAGTGTAGCTGTCATTTCTCATCCACCCACGAAGCAGAATCCGGGCCTTTATCACAGTCCCAACTAGCTTGATCTGCGTCACTTGACGTTCCAGAACTAGCCTTGCAAAATCCTGTAACATAACCTCTTACAAAGTCCCATGAATGAAATGCAAAGCCCTTGCCTGGCCCTAGGATGTACCAATGGCATCCATCTGGATGTGAACAGCTATCCTTTCCATCAATTTCTCCATGATTGAATCCCGATTCATATGGAGATATTGCAAAGACAGACTGCTGTGTTTCCATCAGAAAGACTGGCGCGCCTATCAAGAGCACATGATTGATCACTGCGGCTACTATAGTTTTTATTTCACTTAGTCTGGTATGCTTTGGTGATGAGATCAAAGCATAAAGGACTGCCTTTGTTGCATACTTTCTTCGTCCCAACCTAATATATCTAAGATAGATAAGCTTTGAACATTCTT
>JBQCDO010000265.1:0-2043 GCA_051961195.1 Nitrososphaeraceae archaeon
TCTGAGACAAAAATTGCTATCAGAAACGCTACATTTACTGTACCTCCTGCAGCAAGTGTAATTCCAAGCGCTGCATTTTCGGGTATGTTGTCCATGACGGATGCAATGATAATGATCGCCCTGAAGCGGGTTTACTATCACTGGGAATTTTGCGATCAGATCCGTTTATGTGTCCATTTTTAGAGACATTAGATTTTAATTTTCTCTCAAGAATTAGATTTGCTATGCTATATGGAACACCTCCCAAGATGAATCCAGTTACCGTTGTTAAGATCTCCCAGTGATTTATATTTGAAGTCTTATCGGGAAACGATATATTTTGCGTACTGATTTAAAGTCTGACTATCAGTGGGTGTTCTCTAGTAGCCATACTCTCTAATCGCTCATACCCCAGTATGAGGAGTTATTACTCTAATTATGCTAGTCTAACTAGTAACTAGATTAACCAAATACTCTAACGCAACTGCAATAATCTTAAATCTGACCTCTATCTCCTAGATCATATGAATATCTTTCCTCCCCTTGAACAAAAACTAGATCCTTTCAAGTTTTATGCAACAATGAGAAAATCCAATCCCATAGCTTATGACGACAAGAATAAACTTTGGGGAGTATTCCGGTATTATGATGTTCAATCAATCCTGGGTGATTATACTCATTTCTCTTCAAAGCCACCTATCCCAAGTCCTCAGAGAGGTAAACAACTACAGGATGAAAGTAGACAAGTAGCTTTCTCTCGTCCTAGCTTGCTCAAGTCAGATCCTCCATATCATAGGATATTACGGGGAGTGATTGCATCAGCCTTTACGCCAATGGCAATAGCTAGACTAGAAAGCCGTATCGAGGATGTAGCGAATCACTTGATAGATAAAGTGATCAAAAACGGACGTATGGATCTTATATCTGACCTAGCATATCCATTACCAGTAACAGTCATCGCAGAACTACTTGGAGTCCCAGTAGAGGATCGTGATATTTTTCAAGTCTGGGCAGACAAGTTGGTTTCATCAGCGGGTGGCGAGCTTAATGAAGAGTCAGACTCCACAAAGAATTTGATTACAATTCAATCAGAAATGGACGAATACTTTGGACCAATAATAGATAAGAGGTCCAGAGACCCACATCAGGATCTCATAAGCAACCTGATAAAGGCTGAGGCCGATGGTAATCACTTGAATAAAGAAGAAATACTTGCATTTTGTACCCTCTTGCTTCTTGCCGGTCACGTGACTACTGTCAACCTTATAGGAAATGCAATGCTCTCTCTTCTTCAATACCCGGAACAGTTTGCACTTTTAAAAAGAGATGCGTCGTACTCTTTACTTCCATCTGTGATAGAAGAGACATTGCGCTATCGCTCTCCGGTGCAGGCAGTATTCCGGATCACAGACCGGGGTGCAAAAGTTGCAGAGCAGCCTATAGAACCAGGACAGGGTGTCATCGTATGGCTTGGATCTGCAAACCACGACGAGAAAGTATTTCCCAATCCTGACAGATTTGATATTTCAAGAAGCCCACATGGTCATTCCCATGTGGGATTTGGAAATGGGATCCATTTCTGTCTGGGTGCACCTCTAGCAAGGCTTGAAGGAAAACTAGCCCTCAAAGTAGTGCTCGAACGTCTAAAGAACCTTCAGTTCGATTATAAACAAGATAGCGATTTGGAGGGTTTACCACAAAACATACAACCATTGCGCAGTATATTCTTCCATGGTGTATCGGCCTTGCCCTTAAAATTTAGCTAGAGCATACCACTAGGGCTAAAGCGAATAGGATATTTTGACTATGGTATCTCGCCTCTGGTATCAATTCGCTAGTAATGGATCCTTATTGGCGATTAATATCTACTTTGTAACCATGAAGGACAGATACACATTTTTAAACGCATTTTATATATAGCAATGTTAAAATCAAAGATATTGCTTATTTATTATACATGGCAATGGCATGTCTAGCTAGTTTTGCTATTTTAGCAGGCGGGTTATCCCTCATTTATGGTCTAGGCTGGTATAAAGATAGGAAGTTTAAAAGACGAATTACTAG